>DMYK01000087.1:0-4185 GCA_003483675.1 Microcoleaceae cyanobacterium UBA11344 | reverse complement strand
TGCAGCAATAGCCCTAGCACGCACGATGTGATTTTCGTCTCTGAGGGCGTTCAGCAGCCAGGGAACTGCCTCTTTGATGTTGATTCGCCCGCAATTGACGGCCGCCCGCCAACGCACTTCCGGGTCTTGGTGTTGGAGGGCATTCAGCAGTGCGGGGACGGCTGCTGTGGGGTTAATTTTTCCCAAGGCCCAAACCGCCCAGGCGCGAACGCCGGAGGCTTCGTGATGGAGGGCTGTTTGCAGTGCGGCGGCGGCTGGTTGCGAGTCAATTTCTCCTAGGGCCCAAGCCGCCCAAGCCTGCACTTGGGAATCTTCACTGTGGAGCGATCGGGCTAATTCAATTACGGCCGCTTGGGAGCCAATTTTCCCTAGATCTCGAATGCAATTCCGGCGCATAGCAATTTCTTTGTTGTTCAATCCTTTGAGCAGCATCGGAATTGCCGTGTCAGAACAAGTTAGTGCCAGCAGTTGAATCTTCAGCAGTGGCGAAGTTTTGATTTGTGCGATTAATTTTACTGTTGCTGTTTGAAACTCTGGCTTTACCATCCCTGCTAATTTTGCGCCTAATTTAATATTTACTTTTATAGCTAATTTAACTACACGCAAAGCCAGAGTTTCCTGTTCAACAAAGGGCAATATTTCCGCCAAAGTGTGCATCCCTTGTTTTTGCTTTAAATATTTTTGTTTTAGTTCATCATCACTGAGCTCTGGTAGCTGTTGGATGAGTGTTGCTGCTGAGTTCATTGATTTATCATCCTAATATTTTTGTGTCCGCTTGATACTTCTCTTTTAAATTAGTTGTCTTAAAAAAAATACGGCAACTAAACTTATCAAAAAAATGCACCACCGCTCGGACATATTCGATCGGGCTATGCTTTGCACCTCCTCAATCATTAACTATCTGAAAATTTTGGGCGATCGGGTTTACTAGAATTTTATAACAAGTTGCATTCAAATATCGATCGGCTGGCTTTAACCCAGCGAACCGGAAGCTGCGTCTTTGTCTATAGTCTTGGATACACAGACTCGACTTGTAGGGTGCGCAGTGCGCACCTTACTACTACTACCCACAGACTCGACTTGTAGACTTGTAGTGCGCAGTGCGCACCTTACTACTACTACCCACAGACTCGACTTGTAGACTTGTAGGGTGCGCAGTGCGCACTACTACTACTACGCACAGACTCGACTTGTAGGGTGCGCAGTGCGCACCTTACTACTACTACCCACAGACTCGACTTGTAGACTTGTAGGGTGCGCAGTGCGCACCTTACTACTACAGATAGTGTAAAAAATTAAAAATTGCGTAAGTCCTGTTAACATTTAACCGCTAATCCCTGAGCATAGGGTCCATTTTTCAAAACCTCAGCCAAAGCGTTACTGTGGTCTCGCAAACCTTCGTAAAAAAATAACACTTCTCCTTCAATACCCCGAAAACGATTGTAAGCAATTACTTGCAGTAACAGTTCGGGAGTCATAGCATAAGAACTACCTCGATTCGCCAACAAAATACCGGGCGAGACGCACTGTAATTGTTCGCAGCTCAACTGTTCTCCAAGGAGTCGATCGACCAATTGCTTGTAACTGTTAAAATCACGGCGGTAGAATTGCGGGTGAATCAGATCCACCAACTTTCTGTCAACCCAAGTTTGAGAATCTTGCAAATATTCCACCAGTCCCCATTCATAAGGACTCGGCGACATCGACAGCAATAAATCAGGATTAATCGCTTTCAATTCTCGGTACAAACGAGCGACAAACTCAGTAATTAGATCAGCGCGCCAGTGTAGCCAATGTTGCTCTCTAGGATTGGCTGGCGGTTCTCTCCCGCACTGTTGGCGATAGTTTTCGACTGTTTTGGCATCATAGCCACCTTCGCATGGAAGCGCAATGCGATCGTCCCCTTGAACGCCATTGACGGGATAGTTTTTAGCAACTTCCAGCATCAAACCCAGCAAAAAGTCTTGCACTTCCGGGTCAAGAGAATTCATCCACTCAAAATTATTTTTTTTCAGCAAATTTCCAGTGCGATCGCGCGCCGCCCATGCGGGTTTTTTCGCCAGCAAATGACCGCCCTTGAGATTATAAGAACACACAAAACCGTATTCAAACCAAGGAATAACTTTTAAACCGACTCTATTTGCCTCAACAATTAATTCTGCTAAAGGGTCGCGGTTTTGATAGCGCGAGTCAATTTCCACCCCAAATTGTTCCCGCATAATTTGAGAAGGATAAGCCGTAAAACCCCGGTTCCAGACTACAGGAAATACTGTATTAAATCCCGTATCGGCGAGGAAATCCATTGCTTCAGCAATCCGCTGTTTTGAGGTGAGAACTTTGCAGTCAGTGCTTGGTATCCAGACACCGCGCATTCCAGTGTGACGAGGCGAATTTGTGATTTGTTATTTGTGATTTGTGATGGGTGATTAATTAATATCAAATGAACCGCGAAGACGCTAAGGACACGAAGGAAGAGAAAGAAGGAGATGCAGTTCTTCCTTCGCGCTCTTCGCGTCTTCGCGGTTCGTTCAAATAAATAAAATTTCTTGTGGGGCCTTAGCAACGGGCTAGAAGCCCGTTCTACAAACAATAAATTTTCTTGTGGGACCTTAGCAACGGGCTAGAAGCCCGTTCTACAAGAAATTTTACTAGCCCGCCACGCCTGACAACTGCTGGCTCAAAGCTGCTTTCAACAAATCCACCTTGTCAGTTTGCTCCCAAGGTAAATCTAAATCAGTGCGTCCGAAGTGACCGTAAGCTGCCACGTCTTGATAGAAACGACCGCCTCTTTCCGCAGGCAAATTCTGCAAGTTAAATGCTTGAATAATCCCCGCTGGACGCAGTTCAAAATGCTGCTTCACAACTTCTAACAGGCGATCGTCATCAACTTTTCCAGTGCCAAAAGTTTCGATCATCATACTAACTGGCCGCGCCACGCCGATCGCATAACTCAACTGCACTTCACACTTTTCGGCAAAACCTGCCGCCACGATATTTTTAGCCACGTAGCGACAAGCATAAGCCGCGCAGCGGTCTACCTTTGTGGGGTCTTTTCCCGAAAATGCACCGCCGCCGTGACGGGAATAACCGCCGTAGGTATCCACAATAATTTTGCGCCCAGTCAATCCCGCATCGCCTTGAGGCCCGCCGACCACAAATTTGCCTGTGGGGTTGACAAGGAATCGAGTTTGTGCATCTGGTTTGATGGCAATATCGGCAAATACGGGTTCGACGACAGCAGTCCAAAGGTCTTCTTTAATTTTGGCTTGAACTGCGGCCGGGTCNNGTAATGTCGCCGATCGCCTCTGTGTGCTGCGTAGAAATTAAGATGGTATCAATACCAACAGGTTTGCCGTCTTCGTAAATCACCGTAACTTGGCTTTTGCCGTCGGGACGTAGGTAAGGCAATTGACCGGTTTTTCTGACTGCTGCCAATTGGCGGCAAATCCGGTGCGCTAGACTAATCGGGAGTGGCATCAATTCCGGCGTTTCGTTGCAAGCAAAGCCGAACATTAAGCCTTGATCGCCGGCTCCTATGGCGTCTAATTCCTCTTCACTAGATTGTTCCCGACTTTCGTGGGCTGTATTCACCCCTTGAGCAATATCGGGTGACTGTGTGTCAAGAGCTACCAACACTGAGCAGCTATTGGCAGAAAAGCCGTTATCAGCGTGGATGTAGCCAATGTCGGCTATTTTTTTCCTCGCTAATTCTATGTAGTTTACCTGAGCTTTCGTGGTGATTTCTCCCGTCAGCAGCATCAAGCCCGTGTTGACCACAACTTCGGCGGCGACGCGACTTTTAGGGTCTTCGGTCAGTAAGGCATCTAAGATTGTATCTGAAATTTGATCGCAGATTTTATCTGGATGGCCTTCGGTAACGGATTCAGAGGTGAACAGGTAGCGGCGTGACAATGATTATTTCTCCTTGTGATGGGGTTCTCGCTGGCGCGACGGCGACAGATGACTGATTTTTCAGGTAGAGGCGCAAATTCATCGCGTCTCGATCGCCGAAAAATTTCTGTCCGTCTCGTCTAGTTGAAGTAGGGTTCGATCGGCGGGTAAAGTCACACCACTATAGCAAATTCACACTCCCACCTCGATCGAGAGATCGGATTCTTTTTTTCTTCTCTTGAGTAATTCTCAATTCTCAAATCTCAAACCTCAATTCGGCTGACTGGTATATTT
>DMYK01000088.1:6791-11394 GCA_003483675.1 Microcoleaceae cyanobacterium UBA11344 | reverse complement strand
TGGCAACAAACCCCTCAAAACTTCGGCAAATGGGGCAACATTCAAATGTTAGCAAATCACCCAGAACCAGACTTTTTACTCATGTATCAATTCGACTTTCCCAAGCCGCCCAAAAAGCAATCCTGGCTCGACAAAATTCGCCACCAAAGCCCTCAAAATCCCGAAAATGACATTCGAGACAAATTGCGCGGTGTCCCTCTAGAACGCATAATTTACCTAATCCGCGAGCCACCATTACCAGAAGTTATTGAAATTACCAAAGCTAACTACGAACAAGCAAAACTTTATTGCGGCTACATTTCCGGGCCCGACGACTTCGCACCCAACCCCAATTATATGCCCGCGATTTGGTATCACTCTAACTCATTTCGAGAACTCGATGAAATGCCGCCACCAGCTAAAACTAAACCCTGTTCTTGGATTACTTCAGGTGTTAGCCGCAGCGCCAATCACCGCCACCGATTAGACTTGATCAAATTGCTGCAACAACAAGAATTAAATTTTGATCTTTACGGGAGAAACTTGCCAATTTGGGCGCGCGGGAATGGCACTGTAAACAATAAATGGCACGCCGTCGCACCATATTATTACAACTTAGCTATTGAAAATTATGCCGAAAACGATTGGTATGTCAGCGAGAAGCTTTGGGATGCTTTATTAGCTTGGTGTTTGCCAATTTATTACGGCGGTTCGGCGGCGGATAAGTTGTTGCCGGCGGGGAGTTTTCTGCGGCTTCCCAGTTTGGATGAAAAAGGTGTAGAATTTATTAAAGAGGTGATTGCAACTGCGGATTATTGGCATGAAGCGAGGGAGAAAATTGCCGAAGCCAGACAAATTATTCTCCACGAATTGAACTTGCTCAATTGGCTGTCTAATTTTGTATATTAGGAAATAACATCATGTTAGATGATGCGGCGGTTTAAACCGCAACTACAAAAACGAATTCCGCGCAACGCGAGACTAATATATATGAAGGGAATTTGCACGCTAGCCAACGATATAGTTGACGACCAACTGGTTGCCTTGCTCAACAGTATTGAATTTATATTAGGCTCAAATATTCCTGTCTGCATTTATCCTTTCGACGACCAAATAAAGCAAATCAAAGCAGAAATTGTTAACCGTCCCAACGTGTTTATTTATGAAGATAGCGCCTCAATTCAGCGATGGGATAAATTCATGGAAGCAGCCGCACCAGAGCGTTTGAATCGCAAAAAATTTCGGCTTTACGGCGCACACCGGCGCTTTTGCGCTTTCGATGGGCCTTTTGAAAAGTTTATCTACATGGATGCTGATACTTTGCTGATGAATTCCCTTGATGCGGTTTTTCAGAAGTTAGATAAATCTGATTTTGTGGTTTATGATTTTCAATTTCGCGACCCAACTAAAGTATACAATATTCACTCGCCAAAACTGCTCAAAGTATTTGACAAAAATCGGATAGAGTCTGAAATATTTTGTTCGGGATTTTACGGCAGCAAGCAAGGAGTTTTTGACCAAAATACTAGAGAATTGCTGTTAGCTCAATTGCAATCTGGCGATGGGAAAATTCTCTATGAAGGTGCGGGAGAACAGCCTTTGCTCAATTATATGGTGATGAAAACTGGCCTGAATAGCTATAATTTTGCTTATAGTCTCCCGGATGGTGAGAAAACTGGGTGCTGCGTCAGTTCTAAACATTTTGAAGAGCAAGATAGGATTTTGTACGACAAGGGAAACCGACTTACTTACATTCATTATATTGGTGTGCCGCCGGATTTAATTCGGAGAGTTTGTGCGGGGGAAAATATTGATTTTCCCTATCGGGATTTGTTTCTGCATTATCGCTATCTCCGGGAACCGTCCAAGCGGCCGATTTTTACTGAACCGCTAAAGTCTTATACTGAGGTTTCTGCGCCGAATTTGTTAAAAAGGGTATGGAGAAGGTTGAGGATAAATGTATGATTTCGTTTGCGGTTGTTTTTGAATGATTAAACCGCAGAGTCCGCAGAGAACGCAGAGTTAGAGATGAGAGAGATGAATTATTCTGATGCTAATGGATTTGATCTGAATCGTGGTATTTATATTGTTGCGAATGATCAGGTGATCGAAAGTGCGATCGCCCTTTTAAACAGCATACGTTTGTACAGTCAAGTACCAATTTTTCTGATTCCCTTCGATGAGAATTATCAGCAAGTCGCCGCCGCCCTCAGCATTCTCCACGGGGTTCAACTTTTCCCAAATCTGGAGTTTCTGCAACAGTTTACCAGGGAAATTGGCCAAATATTCGATCGCAACTTTTTAGCCCTCCCCAACAAAATGCGAAAACTCGCCGCCTGGTTTGGCCCTCTCGACGAATTTCTGTACATCGATACCGATATCATCGTCTTTGAAGACATCGCAGCCAACTTAAACAAACTATCAGAAGTAGACTTTTTTTGCTGCGATTATCATCACCTTAGCGAAAAACTGCGAAATGTATTTTCACCAGTTGTAAAAGAACAGCATATTTTCACAGATTCAGAACTTCAAGATGTCTTCAACAGCGGCTTTTGGGCTTCCAGGAAAGGAACTATTTCTGAATCGCAAATGTACGAAGTCTTGCGCGAATGTTCCCAGCATCGAGAATATTTCGACTTTACTCAAAATGTCACTGACCAACCTATACTAAATTACCTGATTCTTAAACTGATTCCCAAACGCTGTAACCTGGTGAAAGCGACGGAATCGGAACCGGGAAGCTGGGCTGGTTCTAAGCATTTTCAGGAAATAGATTATGTTCTTTATGACAAAGGTAAAAGGTTAAAATATATTCATTGGGCTGGCATACCAATTAAATCGGGTAGTCCCTATTGGACACTATGGAAACATTATCGTTATCTCAATGAGGACAAACCAAATTTAGTGCAAAAAATATTTCGATATTTGCAGGGATAATATTGTTTGTAGCATGGGAGGGGGCGGGTTTACGAGATAGTTAATTTTCCACATAGATGGTTGGTAAAACCCGCCCCTACGAGTTCAAAAATTATACAACAACGAATCAACCGGACATGATTGAATTTCTTTAAAACTTATGACAAATGGCATTTATATTCTAGCAAACGATGTTGTTTTTGACCACTTAGTCGCTTTATTAAACAGTCTCGAAGTCAACGGGGCAAAAGATATTCCAGTTTGCATCATTCCCTATGATGATAGACTGCAAAAAGTGCGACTAGAAATTGCAACTCGTCCTAATGTCACCCTCTTTGACAACACCGATTCAATCATTTTCTGGGAAGACTTTGCAACTCAAGTTTGGCAAACTCATGCGAAAGCTCAAAAAGTTTGGAAATCTAAAGGTTGGAAACCCGTTCAATGTTTGGAAATGCACCGAAAATTCTGTTGTTTCGACGGCAATTTTGATAAATTTATCTATTTTGACGCAGACACTCTGTTAATGGGAAATCTGGATTACATATATCAAAAACTTGATGACTTTGATTGGGTAGCTAATGATTTTCAATACAAATCAGACCTCAATTATATATTTGATTTATCGTCTCCCAAATTGCCACAAATTTTAAATATTAACGAACTGCAATCTCATACTTTTTGTGCAGGTTGGTTTGCGTCAAAAGGAGGGGTTTTTAATCGAAATAATTGCTCTCAATATTTAGAATATTTAACATCAGGAGAAGCGGAAATTATGTCTTTGCGGGGGGCTGACCAATCTTTACTTAACTATTTAGTCGCCCGCAGCCAAATCTCTTTTTACAACTTTGCTTATGCTCAACCAGAACAGGTAACGGGTAATCATTGGTCTTCTCAATTTGATGTGATAGATTATGTTCTATACGATAAAGGACGGCGGCTGACTTATTTGCACTACATGAGCATTTCGTCTGTAAAGTTTACTCAATTGTGTGCTGGTGAAGATGTTGATGTTCCCTACCGAGACGTATTTCTGTACTACCGCTATTTGAAATTGCCTGAAATGCGGCCGAAACTAAGTTGTCCAAATTTGCTGGTGCGAGTGGGGAGAAGTTTAAAAATTTGGGGAATTCAAAAAGTTAATAATGTTAAATTTAAGTTGCGGAATTTCATAAATAGATAAGCTGTCCCACGTCTAAATTGTATTTTTGGGGCGGGAGGCCCACCCCACAATAATTTCGAGGGTAAGGGGGTTATGGGTTAGTTTCTCATCCTTCAAAAGAATCCAAATCCAGCGCTTGGGAGCCTCCTCGTTCTAACTCCAACAACAGCTTACCTAGCTGAGTCCAAACTAGCCAGCCTGTGAGTACGGTTAGCGGCAAAGATAAAGCGTAAGAGAACAATTTGGGAATTCCAAAAATCTCTACACCAGAAGCTAAAAATACGCAAATTCCTCCAGCCATTCCCAGGAAAGGCACGAATAATTGCAATCCTTGCAGGTTGGCTAAAGTGCGAGTAGCACGATTTTTTGACCACAGCTTTACTGCTTCTTTGAGAGTTGCTTCAAAGGCTAAGCCAGAGGCCATTCCTGCTAGCAATCCAGCAGTCATAAAAAAATAGGGAGGTTCTGGAAAGTAATACACGAATAATTCCTTTGGGGTAATTGGGGGAAGTCATTAGTCAGCAGTCATTAGTTATTAGTCAGGAG
>DMYK01000088.1:5407-6776 GCA_003483675.1 Microcoleaceae cyanobacterium UBA11344 | reverse complement strand
ATGGTGTGGCAAAGATTTGAGATGCTTCGTTTCACTCAGAATGACATAATCATGTTATTAGTGCGTCCTGAACTAATGACTAATCACCAATGACTAATGATTAAAATCGAGTTATGGCGGCTACTCCTTCTGTGGAAAATTCTGCTAATGCGCCTAGAGCAACGTTGAATAGGCGGCTTGGTTGCAGGTCTTCCTTAACTAGGTTCCACAGGCTGCCAACTTCTGCGGTGTGGATGCGATCGTCCTCAATCAAAGCTAACATTAGCTGGCGTCGCAAAAACGATCCTTCTTCTGACAGCAAGAATTGCAAGCCTAATTGTGCAGTCGGGAGTAGGTCGAAACTCCGATCGGACCTAGCGATCGCGATCATCTCTTCTAATCTATTCCACTGGAATTTGCCATCTTTAAATAATACCTCAATCAAGCGCCGCCGCAGTGCCGGAGATTCCCCATTCAACAAACGTTGCGCCACGTAAGGATAGGCCACCTCGACTATCTTGAAATCGGGATTCAGCGTCAGGGCTAAACCTTCTTCCGTTACCAGAGAGCGAATAATTAGGGCAAATTTCGCCGGGACTCGGAAAGGATAATCGTACATTAACTCCGAAAACTGGTCTGTAATCGTTTTGAAGTTAAAATCTCCTACTTTTTCGCCGATGATGTCACCCAGTACAGATTCTAGTGCCGGGACGATCGGCATAATATCTGTATTTGGTGTCAAAAAGCCCAGTTTCACAAAATCCTTGGCTAACTCTAAATAATCTTTATTGATTAAATGAACGACGGAATCAACCAAAGTTTCTTTAGTTGTTTCTTCCATCTGATCCATCATCCCAAAATCAATGTAAGCCATGCGGCCATCCGCTAAAGCAAACAGATTTCCAGGATGGGGGTCAGCGTGAAAAAATCCGTGTTCCAGCAACTGCCGCAAACCGCTACGGACTCCAACTTCAATCAAGGTATTGGTGTCCAAACCTGCGGCTTTAACGCTTTCCATATCGGTCAGCTTGATGCCATCAATCCATTCGAGGGTGAGAACGCAGTTTGTAGTATAGCGCCAATAGATACTCGGAACTTTTACGGTGGGGTCGTCGGCAAAATTGGTCGCAAATTTTTCGGCGTTGCGGCCTTCGTTGATATAGTCGATTTCCTCAAACAATTTGATGCCGAATTCATCGACAATTAAACTCAGGTCGTGACCGAGATTCAGTGGCAATAATGGGCCTAATAATCCGGCAGCCCACCGCATTAAGTAAAGGTCAAGGCTCAAGATTGGTAACAAATTCGGTCGCTGAACTTTGACTGCGACTGCTTCTCCGGTAATCAGGCGGGCTTGGTACACTTGGCCGAGACTGGCGGCTGCGACTGG
>DMYK01000088.1:5007-5382 GCA_003483675.1 Microcoleaceae cyanobacterium UBA11344 | reverse complement strand
TTCCACAATCTCGAAAGCCCGCACGGAGTCAAAGGGCGGCAATTGATCCTGAAGTTTGATTAGTTCTTCGAGAAAGTCTTTGCGGATCAAGTCTGGTCTGGTTGAGAGGGCTTGACCAACTTTAATGAAAGTGGGGCCCAAGTGAGTGAGTATTTGTCGCAGGTGTGCCGCTCGTTCCGGCTGGTGTTTTTTGACTTCGTGCTGCCAACTGTCCCACAGCATCCCTAGCACGAAGCCAGCAAAAGACCAAATAACGGTAATTGCTCGCCAAATTGCTTTCCAAGGACGGTTGCGGTAATACTGAGCGATCGCTTTTGGATCGTAGCGTCTAGCTTGAGTAGATTGATACTGACGCACTCGTTTATTTTCCTCTTA
>DMYK01000088.1:3370-4929 GCA_003483675.1 Microcoleaceae cyanobacterium UBA11344 | reverse complement strand
CTAAATTTGTTTCTTTTCATTAAATATAGTACACAAAAGTACAAGTGCTCAGTGAAAAAACTTAACTAATTTCGCTGAGCCTGACATCGGAATTACACAACAACCCTGCGATCGCTCTCTCGTCATGGGTTTCCCTCGCTCCAGACACCACACCAGAGCTACTGGATTTGAGTTGATTGAGCCAAGCAGTCTTTCAGCCCATAAATCGCCCGCTCTTGTTGATCCCTCAAAATTTCTGGAAACATCGGCAAAGACAAGACTTCGCGACAAACTTGCTCAGCAGCAGGCAACTGACCGGGCTGATAACCCAAAGATTTGTAAACAGGTTGCAGGTGCAAAGGTAACGGATAGTAAACCATCGAACCGATGCCGTTTTCCTGCAATTGAGCGCGCACTGAGTCTCGAAAATTGCCAGAGGCGAGATTTGGCTGATTTTCTTGACTTTTGAGTCGAATTGTGTATTGATTCCACACTCCTTTTGCTCCGGGCAATTCTCTGGGTACGGCAACTCCGGGCACATGACAGAGAAATTCGCTGTAGAGTTCGGCTTTCTCGCGCCGCTGGGCATTCCAAGTGTCGAGATACCGCAATTTAATGCTGAGAATCACAGCTTGCAGGGCGTCTAAACGGCTGTTGTAGCCGATTTCTTCGTAGAAGTACCTAGCAGACTGGCCGTGTTCTTTGAGCATTCGCATGGAATCTGCGATCGCGGGATCATTTGTCGTCACCGCCCCACCGTCGCCGCAAGCTCCTAAATTTTTGGTCGGATAAAAACTGAAGCAGCCGACATGGCCGATGCTACCGACTTTTTGTGACTGCCATTCGGCACCGACAGACTGGGCGCAATCTTCAACTACGGCTAAATTGTGTCGGTTGGCAATTTCCATTAACCGAGTCATGTCTACCGGTTGGCCGAAGATGTGCACGGGCATAATTGCCTTGGTTTTTTCGGTAATTGCAGCTTCGAGTCGATCGACATCCATGTTAAATGTCGCACCGTCAATATCGACAAACACCGGAGTTGCGCCTACTCCACTAATTACCTCAGCCGAAGCAAAAAAAGTAAAAGGAGTAGTGATCACTTCATCGCCAGGGCCAATTTTGAGCGCCCGCAAAGCCAAAACCAGCGCATCGGTGCCGGAGTTGCAGCCCACGCACTCAGAAACGCCGATGTAGTTGGCGAACTCTTGTTCAAAAGTTTTCACAGCCGGGCCGCCGATGTAGGCACCAGAGGCAAGCACTTTTTGCACCGCAGCAGCCATCTCGTCGCCAATCTGGGCGTATTGGCGGCTTAAGTCGAGGGGGGGGACATTATTCACTCTTGACACCAGAAATTTCAACCATTATAGAAGCAGATTCTTGCAGCAAAACTGTTTCTCAGAAACGTTTATTGCAATATCTTATAGTTGGACAGGCAAACAATCACTTGATCGAAAGGGAGCGCCTGTGTTAATTCTGCTAGATTTTACGGATTTGGGTTGGGCTTTGGGGATGGTGGCGATCGCGATCGGGCTTTCGGCTTGGCAGGGATTGGGATTGGAGGGGTCGATCGCGATCGC
>DMYK01000088.1:0-3359 GCA_003483675.1 Microcoleaceae cyanobacterium UBA11344 | reverse complement strand
TACGTGCTCGCAGTCATATTTGACCCCAATGCTAAAAATCCTTGGCTAGTCTTAGCAGTGTTAGCAGTAATGCTGACAACAGCTAGCGTGGTTAGCAGCAACAGAATTAGCAAAAAAATTAAAAATTTACTGCCCTTAGTTTGGGGTTCAATTTTTATAAGTACAGCCTTGACTTTGGCCTATACAAATTTGTTAATTTTGCAACCTCAGCCTTGGTACGAACCACAATACCTGATTCCTTTAGCGGGGATGATATTAGGAAATGCCATGAATTCCGGGGCGATCGCCGGCGAAAGACTTGTCAGTACAATTAATAGCAGCCAGTTAGAAATAGAAACTCATTTGAGTTTAGGTTCAACCCCGCAGCAAGCAGTAAAGCAGTATCGCAAAGATGCAATTAAAGCTGGATTAATCCCCACTTTAAATACAATGACCGTCGTAGGAATCGTGACTTTGCCTGGTATGATGACAGGTCAAATGCTCAGCGGTGTCTCTCCTCTTGATGCAGCATCGTACCAGATTTTGATTATGTTTGTGTTAGCACTGGCAACTTTAATTTCAACTTTGTTGTTGACTGAGGGATTGTGTCGCAGGTTTTTTAATCAAGATGCACAGTTGATTAAGTAGCTGGACAAAAATAAACAATGTCATTGCGAGGAACGAAGCAATCTCAAACCCTTGCGAATTGCGACAGCGAACAATGACATGGTTACGTTTATTTATGTCCGACTACTTAAATGGTAATGGGGCATTGGGAATTCGTAATTCGTAATTCGTAATTCGTAGGTAATATAATGTAGGTATGAACTTACATTTGGGACTATTTTCTTGAACAGGCAAGATGCCTGTTCTACAAGAGTTCACTTTTTTGTGGGGTGGGCTTCTAGCCCGCCCGGCCATAATTCAGGAGAAATAGCCATGATTCAAACAGCAACTAAACCACTAACTTTTGCAGAATTTGCGGAATGGAAACCAGAAAACGGACGTTATGAACTGCACAACGGAGAGATTGTTGAAATGTCACAGCCATTAGGAGACCATGAAGAAGTTATCGGTTTTTCAGCAAGAAAATTGACGGTGGAATTCGATCGGCTAAACCTTCCGTACTTCATCCCCGGAAAAGCATTAGTTAAGCTACCAGAAAACGAATCAGCTTATTCGCCGGATGTTCTGATCTTAAATCGCCCAAATTTAGCATCAGAAATTCTGTGGAAAAAGTTCTCAACTGTGACTCAAGGGGCATCAATTCCGCTGGTTATTGAAGTGGTTAGCACCAATTGGCAAGATGACTACATCAGAAAAGTAGGCGAATACGAATTAATCGGGATTCCTGAATACTGGATTGTTGATTATCTCGGTTTGGGCGGCCGCCGATTTATTGGTAATCCAAAACAACCGACTATCTCGATTTATCGGTTGGTTGACGGCGAGTACGAGGTGAGTTTGTTTCGGGGAGATGAGAAAATTGAGTCGCTAATTTTCCCTGAGTTGAATTTGACGGCGCAACAAGTTTTTCAAGCTGGATTGATTGCGGAGTAACTCAACACCCTTGTCAAACTCGATTCACTCTCACACACCTATGTAACTTTTCACGCAGGGGCGGATTGTTTTTTTTCTAATTCCTGAACACGCTTTTTAAAATACTCAAGTTCATCAATTAACTGCAAAATAATCATACCTGCTGCTGTCAGTTCCCAGCGATCTCTCGGCGATCCTGGTTGCACGTACCGTTTGAGCAAACCATCAGCATCCAACTTTTTTAATACTGTCATCATGTCAGGTTCCCTGGGTACGTCTCGACGCGAAAGAGCATTCGCCAGTTCGTACCATCCCCAATTTCCCTTACCCTTGGCTACTAATTGGAGCAGCAATAATTCAAGTTGAGTTATTTTGCTTGATTCTTCCATTAATCTTCTTCCACGCTAAGATGAAATAAAATGCCAATTCCTTCTTTTAAACCGTAATCCTCAAGTGTTGCTGTGTGTGCATTATTCCAGAGTTCATAAGCTTCGTCTGGATCTACTGGCTGTCCAGTCTGATAGCCAATTTTTTTGTACCTCAGATACTCGCGCAGCTCATGGGTGTAGAAACGAAAGTCCACTGGTTCTCCGGTAAGTTCACCTGCTGCAATTCTTCTTAATCGTTCTACCATTTTAAGCTCTACCTCGCCAACGGGATTAAACCTGCGAACATGAAGCTCTACTAAATCAGCCCCTTGGCGTGTAATTTTAACATTTTGATAAGATAGTTTGTGAATTCGTCCACCTGCTTTTGACGGAGCGAATGGCCTGCCACTTATAGCACCTATTTCTAGCATTTAAATAGCTGTCGATATATACAAGAAGAAATTGTCACTGTTTTTGAGCAATTTCTTTAGTCAGGACTTAACTTTTACTATTAGCCAGGAAATTTAATCCCTGGCTAGCATCAATTCCCGGCTAATTTGGCGTTTTAGTGGCAATCCGCTTGCCTTCGCCATCGTATACTTGCATGGGAATATTGGCGTTATCGCCGATCGCCTCCAAGGCTTTTTGCAGAGTTTCAACGTGCTTTTCTATAGCTTGGCGAGTCTTGATAGCATTGGTGTTTTCCGCTTGGATGAAAGTTTGTTGCAGTTTCTTCACATAATCTGGAGTCATCTGCACCGCAATCAAATCTTTGCTAACAGTATAGTCGCAAATCTTGGGGTTTCCCTTGCAAGTTCTATCTAAATCAGTGCGGGCTTTTTGCAAGTTTCTGTCTTCCTCCAACTTAACTTCTGCTTGCTGCAATGAAGTTTTGTAGGCACTAATCAGGGGATTAGCTTTCTGGGAATAAGAAGTTGCCGCAGGTACTTGCTGGGCATAACTCAAAGCTCTACGCCAGTATTCTGATGCTTTGAACCAAGCGTTTCGCTCCTCGAAAATTTTCGCTTGAGCTGCTAAAGTAACTGCTTGAGTGTAGGCATCTTCGGCAATTCCTTCGACATTTTTTCGATCGCTGGCTTGTGAAAGTCTGGTTTCGTATTTAGAACTCAGCACTTTAGCTTGCTGGTAAGCTTTTGTATCTGTGGGAATTTCTGATAGCGTTTCCAGGGATTTTTCCCAATTTGCTTGCACTTTTTCCCAACTGTCGGCTGACTTAGCTACTACTGCGATCGCTTCTGCTATTTGGGCTGTATTTTTGGCAGCAACCAGTTTGTTTTCGGCTTTTTGCTCTGTGCTTAATTGCCGATTTGCACTTGCTAAATTTGTCCGGTATTCCTTTAACTTTCTCTTAGCAAATGGATAAGCTGGGCTGTCTTTGGGGATTTCTTCGAGTTGCCCGATCGCACTTTCCCATAATTTTTGCGCTGACTGCCAACTCTCGGCAGAATGAGG
>DMYK01000272.1:3006-3939 GCA_003483675.1 Microcoleaceae cyanobacterium UBA11344 | reverse complement strand
TTCTTTAGTATGTTTTCAAAGAGTGTCGATCGAGGTTTTCGATTGAATGTCGAACACGCTTCTATTGTCCGCGAATATTTAAGCAAACTCGCCTCTAGCAGCCAGCAGTATACTTTCAGTATGTTGTCAAAGAGGTTGTTGGAACCGCTGACGATTGCTTGGGATGTTCGCAGCGATATTTAAAGGCTCTTCTTCCTTCTTCCTTCTTCCCTCTTCCTTCTTCCTTCTTCCTTCTTCCTGACCTCCGTTACATCCGTTACAGAATCCGTTGCCGAACTTCCTTCTAATTTATGAATTTGCCTAATTTGATTACTTTTTCTCGCTTGCTGGGAGTGCCTTTTCTGCTCTATGGTTTGTACGATCCAAGCGCGCAAAGTCGCTGGATTTGTGTGGCGATTTTTGTGGTGGCTGCGGCTACTGATTGGCTGGATGGCTATTTGGCTAGGAAGCTCAATCAAATTACGGATTTGGGGAAGTTTCTCGATCCTTTGGTGGATAAATTGTTAGTTTTAGCCCCGCTTTTAGTGTTGATTGAGTTGGGTAAAGTTCCTGCTTGGGGGGTGTTTCTAATTTTGGGCAGGGAGTTGACAATTGCGGGGTGGCGTGTTAATAAAACTAAAATTTCTGGTGCTAATATTTGGGGGAAGTTGAAGACGGTAAGTCAGATTGTGGCGATCGCACTTTTAATTGCTCCTCTTTCTGAAGCTGGGAATATTCCTGCACTAATTGCTTTTTGGATTTCTGTAGCTTTAACTTTGATTTCTGGCGCTATTTATCTCTGGCCAGAAAAGACTGCTGAGAACAAGTAAATCGGTTTTATTTAAACTTCGATATATTTGTAGGGGCACGGCACTGCCCATAGGTGTCAACTTAACGTCAAACCCATTCAGAGACTACTGTTTGACGATTGAGGCCAGATCCCCCCTAACCCCC
>DMYK01000272.1:577-2859 GCA_003483675.1 Microcoleaceae cyanobacterium UBA11344 | reverse complement strand
GCCGTAGCTTAATAATGACTCCCAGACTTCCGATGGTGTACGGCTGTCACCCCATCATTTTTCAACAAATGACCGTTTTCAACTGCTGCATAAACTACCCAATGATCGCCGCATTCCATCCGACTCACCACCTCACATTCTAGATAAGCCAAAGCATCACTTAACACCGGACAACCATTGCTAGCTTCCATCGTTTCGACTCCAGCAAATCTGTCTTCTCCCGGAGCAAAGTTTTTCATGAAATACTTGCGTAACTGTCGCCCTTCTGCTAGAATATTCAACACAAATTTATCGCCGGCATACATCAAAGCTTCGATCGCCCGATCCTTAGCAACCGCAATCGTCAAACCCGGAGGACTAAACGTTGCTTGTGATACCCATGATGCGAGCATGGCACTGCTGACATCCCCCCGCTTGGCCGACAGTACGCACAGGGAACCAACCAGTCTTCCTACTGCTTGTTCTGTGCGATCGCTCCCCCCAGTCAATGTCGGTTTTGGGGCCCGCAATTTTTGCGATCGAATCAAAGCTTGAGCAAAATCCGTTCCCGCTTCTTTGCACTCGTGAATCGTCGCAGCCGTCGGCTTAAATTTCGCTCGAATCGGTTCAAATCCGATGCGATATCCGGCATCTTTTAACTTACCTTCTACTAAGTCGATCGCCTCTCCACTCCAGCCAAAAGAACCGAAAACCCCCGCTAGTTTGCTCTTGGTTGCTGTAGATAAGACAATTCCCAAAGCCGTTTGAATTTGCGTCGGTGCGTGTCCTGCGAGGGTGGGAGTTCCGATGATAAATCCCGCGCATTTCTCGATCGCCTCTTGAATTTCTCCCGGTTCGGCAAATTCGCAGTTGATACTTTCCACCGCAACACCCGCCTTAGTAATTCCTTTGGCGATCGCCTGAGCTAAAGTTGCCGTATTTCCGTAAGCCGAAGCATAAATCAACGCAACTGTCAAGTCTTTTGAATTTTGTTTTTGGCTCCATTCCCGATACAAATTGGTGAGTTCGTGGAGGCCGTAACGGACGATCGGGCCATGACCCGTCGCATAAAATGCTGTTGACAAATCGGCTAACTTATCCATTGCCACCAGCACTTGTTTCGCCTGAGATGCGTGGAGAGAATCATAATAATAGCGGCGGTCTTCGCTGTAAACAGTCCAACCTTCATCAAACACTTGATCGCCGCAAACATGAGCCCCAAATAGTTTATCCGTAAACACAATTCGAGTCTGCGGGTCATAAGTGCAAAGTTCGTCTGGCCAGCGAGGAGTAGGAGTGGCGATGAATTTTAATTCGTGACCTTTTCCTAAGTTTAGTCTTTCTTCCCCTCGGACGATCATAATGTTTAATTCTTGCTCTGGAAAAGCACCTCGCAAGCTAATCGCGGCTGGATTTGTGCAAACAAATGCTATTTGAGGATACAATTCTAACAGAGCTTTAATTGTTACCGATCTGTTAGCATTAAAATGCCCCAAAATTACATAATCTAGCTTTTTTAAATCCACCCGCTGCTGCAAACATTCCAGATAGTTTTGAGTGAAAGATTCCCCCGGCGGGTCGAACAAAGCTGTTTTGTCGGCTTGAATTATATAGCTATTTGCTGTTGTCCCTTTTTGCAGGGAGTATTCTACTTCAAATTTGAGTCTGTCCCAAGTTCGCGATCGCACTGCGGCTGTATCTACTGCAATTTGAACAAACTGTACGTCGCGGGGTTTGGGAGTCAAAGTGTTAGTCATTGATTGCACCTATTTCTATTATTTTTGCTACAGCAATTCTATTGATTTTGTGAATGAGATTTTTTTTTATTAACCGCAGAGGGCGCAGAGAACACAGAGAAAGAAAGAAGAGGGGAAGAAAAACAAAAGATGGTTAACCAGCTAATTTTTTCTTCCTTCTATCCCCTTGCGAATCCGTTGCTGAACATCCGTTACATCCCGTACATTGCCCGTTGCCGAACTTCCTTCTTAATAGTGATTTCCGACTTTGCGGTGGTGTACTGCGGGGAGTGCGTCGGGATTGGATACGCGACCGTTATCTACGATCGCATATACGATATGATGATCTGAAAGTTCCATCCGGCTGACTACTTCGCATTCCATATACGCTAAGGAATCTGTCAGAATGGGAGCACCGTTGGTTGCTGGTTGGGTTTTTACTCCGGCAAATCGATCGGCACCTGGTTGAAAACGCTTTAAAAAGTGCTTCATTAAGGTTTGATAATTGCCTTCTTCTAGCACGTTTAACACGAATTTGTCTCCGGCGTGCATCATGGATTCGATCGC
>DMYK01000272.1:0-533 GCA_003483675.1 Microcoleaceae cyanobacterium UBA11344 | reverse complement strand
GAAGCTAGCATCGCACCGCTAACATCGCCTTTTTGAGTGGTGATGATATACAGTCCGCCACTGATTCTTCCCAAGGCTTTATCTAGGTCGCTGTCGAGGGATTTCATCTGTTTGACGGCTTTGTCCCGTGTCAGCCACTGTCCTAAGTCGGTTCCTGCTTCGTCGCACAGTTGATAAATCGCTTCTGTTGGTGTTTCTTTAATCAAAATGTTGGGAAATATCTCTTTTAAACCCAACTCTTTGAATTTGTTTCGCAGCGGATAAATTGATGAGTCATCGCCTCCGCCGGATTCGCACAAACCGAAGGATTGTTTGTTGTTTGCTGCTACTAAAATTGTGTTGATGGCTGCTTCAGCGTTCACCGCAGCAGCGCCGATACTTGGCGGGGAACAAATCACAATCCCGGCGGCTGTACCAACAAGTTCTCGCACTTCTTGTAAGTCGGCGATTTTTAAATCCATCATTTCTACGGCTACACCGGTTTTGGTGATTCCGTGGGCGATCGCCTGACTGAGGCGATCGCTAAATCCGTA
>DMYK01000012.1:2137-8718 GCA_003483675.1 Microcoleaceae cyanobacterium UBA11344 | reverse complement strand
CCAAAGAAACCGGGTTTCTGCTTAGAGATTGTTGGGGAAAACTAGATATTGATAGAAACCCGGTTTCTGACTTTTGGGGCAATTTAGTTGTGGATGATGTACAATAAGAGGCGAAGTCAGTTTGTCAAAGGTATGTGTGGAGTCGGGAGTAAGTTGGATCGTAGTTAAATTATTACCCGAACAGATAGGACGATCAATAGATGGCTATTGTCAAAATTCCCAAAGATGGTTTAATGACTAAGGAGAAAGATTGAATGACATTTTGCCAGAATGAAGAGAATAACCTTTCAGTGGTATGAGCAAAAAAACAAAATTAATCAACAAAAACATGGTATTTCTTTTGAAGAAGCAGAATCAGTTTTCTTTGATGATTATGCCATTCAATTTTGGGACGAAGATCACTCCCAAGAAGAAGAACGTTTTTTACTTCTGGGCATAAGCTCTAAAATGAGAATATTACTTGTAGTTCATTGTTTTAGAGAAGAAGATTCTATCATTAGAATTATCTCAGCAAGGAAAGCGACTAAAAATGAAAGTCAAGAATATAGGAGATAAAACAATGGAACCGGAATACGATCTATCAAAAATGAAAAAAAGACCTAATCCTTTTGCTAAACAGTTAAAAAAAGAGATCGCGATTTCTCTCGGAATTGATGTGATTGAATATTTTGAAATGATGGCTCAAGAAGAAGGTATATCTTCCCAGGAACTAATTAATCTTTACTTGCAAGATTGCGTTGTTTCTAAGCGTAAATTATCTCTGAATTAGCGACCGGGTGCGCTCGGTTGCGGATGATGAGTTATAATAGAAGGAGAAGTCAGGCCGGAAATCAACTTGAACAAAAATAATCACTCAAAATGGTAACTACCTATTTGTAGATCGGATCTACATTTTCATCCAGCAAATATTTTAAAGGCATTATACTTTCTGAATAACCTCTCTTTCTGCTCTTAGTTTTCTCAGGCGGATAGCAGAAGGGGATGGATTAAGTTCTTGTGCTTTTAGTTGCTGGTGGCTCCACTCCAACCAATCAGCAATGTAGTTACTAACGGCCTCTTTATTATGTAGATAGTAAAGGATAGTAGCATAAACTTGTTCCAAGTTAAGAGATGGATAAGTTTGAGCAATTTGTTCGGGAGTGCGAGCGCGATGAATGAAATCATAGAGGATAGTTTCAATGCCGATTCGCGTTCCTTTAACCCGAATATCATCGGGTCGCTGAAAGTCAAAATAGTCTTCGAGTTGCATGGGCGAATACTTTTATTTTAAAGTTGGTGGAAATTGAGTTGCTAATTGATATTATATCATGTCGCCTTTTATTGAACAAGCATTAAGTGCGATCGCCCTTTTTGAACACCTACAAATTAAGTGCGATCGCCCTCTCAACCCAACCATCTATTGACATCGCATCAATTTCGTGCATCACAGGAAATCAGCTTTCTCCTAGGCGCGATCGCCAAAATTCATTGCCCCACTAAATTAATCTCTGTTACATAACGTTACAATATAGGAGTAAAGAACTTTCAGGCGAGCTAAACAATCAATGCGCTTAATATTAATGACCGGAAAAGGCGGCGTCGGTAAAACCTCCGTAGCCGCCGCCACTGGGCTCCGATGTGCCGAATTGGGATACAAAACCCTAGTGCTGAGCACAGATCCCGCCCACTCCCTAGCCGACAGCTTCGACATGGAACTCGGCCACGATTCCCGACTGGTGAAACCGAACTTGTGGGGAGCAGAATTAGACGCTCTCAGGGAATTAGAAGGCAATTGGGGAGCCGTTAAGCGCTACATTACTCAAGTTTTGCGCGCCCAGGGACTCGACGGCGTTCAAGCTGAAGAATTAGCCATACTTCCAGGAATGGATGAAATCTTCGGTTTAGTGCGAATGAAGCGGCATTACGATGAAGGCGAATTTGATGTTTTAATTATCGATTCTGCTCCGACTGGAACAGCATTGAGACTGCTAAGTTTGCCGGAAGTTGGCGGCTGGTACATGAGAAAATTTTACAAGCCACTGCAAGGCATATCCGCCGCCCTTCGACCTTTAGTTGAACCTATTTTTAGACCAATTGCGGGTTTTTCTTTGCCAGACAAAGAGGTGATGGATGCACCTTATGAATTCTACGAACAAATTGAGGCTTTGGAAAAGATTTTAACTGACAATACTGTCACTTCGGTAAGGTTAGTTACTAATCCCGAAAAAATGGTAATTAAAGAGTCTCTGCGCGCTCATGCCTATTTGAGTTTGTACAATGTAGCCACAGATTTAATAGTAGCAAATCGCATTATTCCCGAAGAAGTAACTGACCCATTTTTCAAACGGTGGAAAGAAAGCCAGGAGCAGTATCGTCAGGAAATTCACGAGAATTTTAGACCATTGCCCGTGAAAGAAGTGCCGCTTTATTCCGAAGAAATGTGCGGTTTGCCAGCTTTGGAGCGATTGAAAGAAACGCTTTACAAAGACGAAGATCCTAGTCAAATATATTACAAAGAAAATACGATTAGGATTGTTCAGGACAATAATCAATATGTTCTAGAACTGTACTTGCCGGGAATTGCTAAGGATCAGATTCAGTTGAGCAAAACAGGAGATGAGTTGAATGTTCGGATCGGGAATCACCGCCGCAATATGGTTTTGCCACAGGCTTTAGCGGCGCTACAACCTTCGGGGGCGAAGATGGAGGATGATTATTTGAAAATTAAGTTTGCTTGATGCTACGGGTAAGGACACGGCATTGCCGTGTCCCTACAATTATTTTGGGGTAGGGAAACGGCATTGCCGTGTCCTCCTACGATCGTTTTGGGGTAGTCCAAGGGCATTGCCGTGTCCTCCGTTACTGCTAGACACAATTAACAGGATTTAGCATGAACGACTTCGTTTAATGCCTCATTAATCACTGCATCGCTAACACCTCGACGCTTCAAACTTGCTACTAAGGCTGTCACTATCTCGCTCTCAAATCGTTCTAAATCAACGCGCAAACCTTGACCGATATAAGCACGAATTAATGGCTGATAACCCGAAAAACCCAACAATGGTGCAACTTTCTTTAGATCTTCCACAACATCTTCGGGCATACAGAGCGTTACGCTAGTCATTGGACGGTTTCGGTCTAATCGCTGCTTTAATGCTTCAACCTTCATACTCTGCCCTCTCCTAACGAGTTGCTTTACGTGCTGAAATAATCCGAATGACATTCTCTTCACGCTCAATGTGAACCACATACAATAGATTCCACCGACTATCTAGCCCAATCACAGCATCACGCGCTTCCTCATTGCGGCTGGCATCAACGACAACTAGAAATGGGTCAAAGAAGGATTCAGCAGCTTGTTGAAAAGTAACTCCATCAGGATTTGTGGGATTGATCAGCGCTTTTCCGTCGTCCCATATAAAGGTAATGCCATTGAGCACGAAGTATACATTAATGCTCCCTAGTATAGGTAAAATGTATTTACAATGTCAATACGTTATCCACAAAAAACGATCGTTTTCAAACTACTGCCACAGCCTGTGCTGGTTGGGGCTTTAATGTTAGCCTGCCGAGCGTTATGCTGGCTTTGTTACGAATGCTGGATAGGTTTTGTGTGCATCTGCATAAATTCTAAGTGCTACAGACATTTGCTGTTGGGCCGTTTCTCCTTGTGCCTGAAACCAAGCAAATGTTTCAGGATCGACTTGAACTGGCATAGTAATAGCCGACTGAGGCATTCGTAATTGCGCTCTAACAAAGAACTCCTCCGATAGTGGTGGAATATCGGAAGTATCGATATCTTCATCGCTCATTGCGTCGATTCTAGCCCAGTCGGTTTTTGAGGTATTGTTCATAGCGTTTGCGTTCATAAGACAGTGACTTTCGTAATGAGATAATGCGAACTGTTTCCTCATCAGGCTCCGTGTAGACAACAACTACAACTCGTCCATCAAGTAAACCAATACCGATACATCGATCTTCACCATAATCATCCCGCTCATCTAATTCGACAACCATCGGTAGGTTGAAGATACGAAAAGCATCAGCGAAGTCAAACCCATGCTTTGCAAGGTTGCTTTGGTTTTTACGCTCGTCCCACTCAAACTTCATGAACTTAAATCTAGCACATGAGCCAAGTTTAGAGCAAAAGTACCAAGATTTGACCACCAAGCAGAATTAAAATGCGATCGCCCCTCGCTTACCCTGACTAAAATCATACTCCGTTTCCATGACTATTCCTCTCCCTCGCTATCACCTGTAACGTAGACGGCGTAACGACCAAGCTCACCCGCCGGAGGGTTGTTAGGCTGCTGTCGCTGAGCAATTTTGAGCAATAACCTTAACGCTTCATTGACGGCTTTATCATTTGGAAAAGCCTGAGCAACATCAGGATCTAAAAGTACGAGGTTTGTACCAGAATGGTATCGCTCGACATATTTCCCCCGCACTCCTCCCTGTAGCTTGGAGAAGTCATACTCTGAACGTAGCTCATCTTCCATTTCGTTCTCAAATTCCCTCTTCATAAAACCTCTGTTCCTGGCGAGTGGCTTTCCGAGCACTGATAATCCGAATCTTTTCTCCTCGATCTGTGTGTGAAACCACCAACTGTCCAAATCGAGATAGACCTATGATAACGTAGCGGCTCTCGCCGACAGAATGATCGGGATCGGGAAAGGTTGTAGACAATGGATCATTAAACACCGTTGCAGCCTCTGTAAACAAAACACTATGTTTCTGAAGGTTAAGTGCTGCTTTTTCGGGATTCCACTCAAATTCCATTCAAGACACTCTTTCCACTAACTGCTTCTATTGTAATACGAGTTTTCCTAGGTGATGTTAGATCGATCACCCTTCGCTTACCTTGACTCAAATCATACTCCGTTTCCATGACTATTCCCCTCCCTCTTCTTTTCCCTCCTCTGTGCTCTCTGTGCCCTCTGCGGTTCCTTCAATCTTTCCCCCATTAACCTCAATTTTTGGCGAGTGACGTTCCGACGCAGTTGTTTGCAGTATTTTCAATTTTTCCGGGTCAGCATCCGATCGCCAAAACAAGCGATGACCCTTAATTCTGACACAATTTTCCTCCAAGCACTTCACCCATTCCTGATGCTTCTTAACTACGCAACTATCAAGAATTCCCAATTTGTTTTCTTGACGAGTGAGTTTAGCGAACTTTTCGTAATGGGGATAGTTAGGGGTGACAAAAGCTTCTTTTCTCACTAAAATAGGCGGGTTAGATAAATTATAAAATTTCTGATATCTCACAGAAAGGTCGCGCAAATCTATGTGCATGGAATTGTGCAATGCTGGATGGGGATTAGTATCAAAATCAGGATAAAATAAATAGGAAATCTGAGGTTTGTGAGCGTAAAATTTGATAATTGTAGCGCCGTCAAGTCTACCAATTGTGCGGTTTGCGCAGCCTTCATAGAGTCGCAGCAAAGGGTCTAGTTCTTCTAACGCAGAGACGTGAACTGAAAGAGAACCGTGCTGTTTGTAGCCGATCGCACTATCTTCGCAGCAGTCAGCCACAATATGAGTTTGGCCCAAACTATATAGCATTAAATCCGCCAAAGTGCAAGCTTTTTGATAATTATCAAACAAACCTTTGATGTCATTGCGGATTTGAGCTGGGAGTCGGCGCATCGAAGGTCGATCGCCCTCCAAACCGTTGAGAGCGAGATATACTAGCAAATCTTGGCGGCGTTTATCGGCGATCGTCTCCCAATCATCCGCATCGGTAGCTTGCAAAATCACTCTCCAAGCGCGGTTAAAACTGTGAAATTCCCCCTTAATCGCCGCTTCTTCAGCTAATTCGCCTTTGACGGGAAGGCGGCCACGATCGCTCACAAAGGCCATCAGAGGAGCCAGCATTTCCGCGTAATCTTCAAAACGCTTAACTTGCGATCGAACTCTGGGCGTCAATAAGTGCGATCGTAACCGAGAAGCCCGAAAACCTTCACCATCCCCTGCATCCCGAAACACAAAATAAATCCCCAAAGCCACAGGAATTGCATCAACATCCAAAACTTGATCGATATAAATTTTCAACTCTTCCTGTTCGTAATACTTCTGAAAAGTATTGCGAGAAGTAATCACCCCATCCCCGTAAGCAATTTGACCTCTATCTGTATCATCAATCAATACCTGAGCCGCTACAACTAATAATTTTTTAGTCAATCCCCAAGCATTCAGCAAAGCTGATCGCCTTTCCCCCAAAGATTCAATCACATTAATCACGTAACCAATATTCACAATATCTGCACTAATTTGCGGACTATCTGGTTGATAATAAGGGTCCCAACCCGCAGCAGCATAACCTTCTTCAGCAATATGTTTAATATCCCCACCGTAGCCACAACCATAATCAAAAAAAGTCTCCCCGTCAACAAATAAATCAGCTTCTAAAACCAGGCGCAAAGGTTTAGAAAGAGAGTTTCGCAGCATGGCAGCCTTGTGCCGCTCGATCTTGGGAATTGATAGCTCGCTATTTCCGTATTTGAAAAGTTCAACAACAGTATGATCTTGAATTTCTACACCGCAATATTTCAAGTATTTGAGCCAACCTTGACGAGTGCCAATAACGCTAGTATTGTCAAGTA
>DMYK01000012.1:1748-2093 GCA_003483675.1 Microcoleaceae cyanobacterium UBA11344 | reverse complement strand
AAAAGTTTCCTTGCGGTGCAAAACTGGCGGATTTTCGCTGTGACTGTAATCGAAACATTTAACTTCGCCTGTTTCCAGATTAATTTGGATGCTCCTTTGCAAAGCTGGGTGAGCATCTGTATCAAAATCTGGATAAAAAAGATAAGATATTTTCGGTTGATGAAGCTGAAACTTAACTAGGGTTGCTTCCTCAATATTTTCGATATTTTGTCTGGCACATTTTTCATAAATTCCGAGGACCGGATTGAGTGCTGCTAAAGCCGAAACGTGAACATAAAAAGCCCTCGGTAATTTTTTGCCAACTGGGCTTTTCTGACAGTATTCAGCCACTTTTTTCACCAGATC
>DMYK01000012.1:0-1678 GCA_003483675.1 Microcoleaceae cyanobacterium UBA11344 | reverse complement strand
AATAACACTTCTTGACTAAAAACCATCAGAGGCGTGAGCAGTTCTCCATCATTTTCTAATGGCTTGCTATCTAAAATAGTGTTTGTACTGATATTGTATGTCATAGCTAAATTAATTGATTTTTTTTTTTACCGCAGAGAACGCAGAGGACACAGAGTGAAGAAATAGAGCAAAAAAGAGAGCTAATCGAATTTATTTCTGAGTAGGGACAGGGCACGCTTGAGTGTCCCTACCTTTGCTTACCTGAAAAGTGCTGTATTAACCAAACATTCGAGTTTCGACAAATTCCCGCACCCGTGTTAAATGACTTGACAAATTCACTAATATATTCTCAATCCCCTCAATAGTTAATAATTGGGTGGCTGGCGGTTCAGATTGAAAGCCGATCGCCTGAAACTCCAATTCTGCCGCCAAATCCGCCATGATGGGAACTCCCACATTAGCACAAGTTCCCTTGAGACGGTGAGCTTGATATTCGACTGTTTGCCAATCTTTAGCTTCTAAAGCAATTTTAGCTGTTGCCAAATCAGCTTGGGCGTTTCCCACAAAAGCTTGCAAAAGTCGCTGGGGCAAGTTAATATTAACCCGTCCGAGTTGCTCTAATCTGTTCTTGTCTAATAGCCCGCCACAATCCCCATGTACCCAAGTTTGAAGTGCGATCGCCCGTTGGACTGGCACTGTCGAATTACCCGCTTTTTCCAAAACTTCTGTATAATTTGTTGCTAATTTAGAAGTTCGTTCTAAATTAATAGTTTTAACTTCATACTTATTTTCAGACTGCATATTTTCCCTTTCATACTTTTTCAGTGCCGCTGATAAAGCCTCTAAATCTACAGGTTTGCTGAGGTAATCATCCATGCCCGCAGTCAGACACTTTTCTCGTTCCCCCGGCATGGCGTGAGCAGTTAAAGCAATCACAAAAGTATGCCGATCGCCCTTTTCAATTTCTCGCAATTTTTGCGTTGTTTCGTAACCGTCAAGGACCGGCATTTGACAGTCCATCAGCACCAGATCGTAGCTCTTAGCTGCTAGCAAATCCAGCGCTTCTTGACCGTTAGCAGCGCAGTCAACATGATAGCCTAAAACTCCCAACTGTGCGACAATAACTTGTTGATTAATCGGGTGATCTTCCGCCAGCAAAATTTTCAGCGATGACTGGGAATTCGTCGGATTCAAAGATTGAGAATGACCCCTGGGTAATCCACAAGTACGATCGCCCTTCGTCCTCCCAAACTCTCCTTGCCCCTTCACAGCCCACAGCAGCGCCTCTCTCAGCCTCGAAGCCCTCACAGGCTTGACCAAATAGCCACTAAAACCTTGACTGCAAAGCGCTTCAGCTTTAGGCTGTTCCCGCAAAGAAGTCATTGCCAATAACGGCCCAATTGCCGAGAGCGATCGCACTTTCTCTTCAAATTCCACCAGATCCAAATCCGGCATTTGCAAGTCTATAAGCACCGCATCGCAGCACTTTTCTCGATGGTCAGAATGCTGATAAATCCCCCTATTTGCATTCTGAGCCAACCAACTCAAAGCTTGCTCAGTAGTCTCGGCCTCCTCGCAGCGGGCACCCCAAGTTTGAGCGAGCGATCGTACCGTCGCCCTCGTCAAAGAACTCCCAGACACTACTAACAGTTTCGCACCCGCAAGTTCAGGTATCAGAGACTCGACTTGCAACTGT
>DMYK01000340.1:5627-6064 GCA_003483675.1 Microcoleaceae cyanobacterium UBA11344 | reverse complement strand
CATAGTGAATCTCCTGGTAATTTTAAGCTGTGAACTAAATCATGACTTACGCATTGTAATTGTGTAGCAAGGGTTTGAGATTCTTCGCTGTCGCTCAGAATGACATAATTACATTGTCTCTGCGTAAGTTCTGTAAATATGAACTGAGGTTGCTACAAAGGTTTAATTGTTGATGTGAATTAATTTGTCAGGTACAACAATCAGCGTGTTTCCTTCGCGGCGCAAAACGTAAACTTTTTGTCTGGGTGCGATCGCCTCTTGGCGATCTTCATTGCGGGCTTTCCAAGAAGCACCTTCATAAATCACCATTCCGGTTTCTCCTGGGAAAATTTCGGAGATTGTTGTCGCTTCGGTTGCGTCGGGAATCACAAACTTTTTGCGAACAATGAAAATCGGTCGAATCCAGATTGTCATGGGGAGAGCTATCCCCATCCAGT
>DMYK01000340.1:731-5586 GCA_003483675.1 Microcoleaceae cyanobacterium UBA11344 | reverse complement strand
AAAATAAAGGATTCAATTAGAGCAGAAGCTCCCATCATTAGCACGTAAAACCTATATTTTTGGGGCTGGGTTTTTTGGATAAATAGATCGATCGCACTCAGCACAACTGCGATGAGCAACCACAACATCGGCGGCGTGAATGCGAAAGTTGGTTGATTAGTTGCTAATGCTAGCGGCAAACTTAGGATAGAGTACATAATTCTTCACCCCCTTGTGACAGTGCTCAACCTGGTTATTTCTAATCTAATCAGGTGGCTATTTGAGTTGGCGACTGAGTTATTTGAGAATTCATCGACTTTTTATCGACTTTTCATCGACTTTGGGACGGTTGGCATTTATGATGGTTTCAGTGTCTCGATCGTTATAAGCAATGCCTCGATCGCTCAGGCTGCGTCTCAAGTGCATTCCCGCAGTTAAATCGTCTCTCCTGAGAAATGGCTTTCCCAGTCAGAAAATCTTGGCTGAGGATTTGGGGATAGCCCAATCTACTGTCAGCCACTTCCTGAATGGCAAACCTGTGGATTATGCCAATTTCATCGAAATTTGTCGCGGATTGAATCAGGAATGGCGCGATATAGCCGATTTTGAGCTGGAATCTCTGCCCGATGAGGTGTTACCAAGATCTGCAAAAATTGCGATCGCCCAATCCAGTCCAAACAACACCCTTTTTCAGCAGTTGCACCAAGCTTTAACTGCCGCTAGCCACGAAGTCTTTTTAGTTAGCAACAGCAGCAAAGATGGCTCATATTTAAAGGTTTTCGATTATTTAATCCTGCTGATTTCCGAAGAATCTGCTGCTAGCGAAATGATATTAGAACAAGTGCAGCTAGCCCAAGAATTGCACAATTTAACTGCTCAAAAACCAGCAATTTTACCGATTTGCGTTGAATTAAATGCACCAGTTTCCTTTGATTTGTTGAACTATTTAGCAGGAATTCAGCCCTGGCATTGGCGGTGTGTTGCCGACTCATCAAAGTTAATTTCAGGAATTTTAACCGTAGTTAAAGAAGGTCGCACATCCTTAAGTGCAGACCATGAATTAGCTGTCAACTTGAGCAAAATTGCTCACACAAAACAGTCGATAATTCAACCCTTACCAGCAGCAGCGCCAGAATTGCCAGGAGGACAAGTAGATTTAGCTTCTCGTTTTTATATCGAGCGTCATCCCATCGAATCTCGCTGTTATGAAACGATTAGCCAACCGGGAGCGCTGATTCGCATTAAAGCTCCGAGACAGATGGGCAAAACTTCTTTAATGGCGAGGATTTTGCATCATGCAGAACAGCAAGGTTCTCGCACGGTAGCGCTGAGTTTTCAACTAGCAAATAGGAGAATTTTCGCTAATTCAGATACATTTTTGCAGTGGTTTTGTGCTAGCGTTGGTCAAGAATTAGGAATGCTGGAACAGTTGCCGAAGTGTTGGGAATTAGCAGATTTGATTGGCAGTAATCAGTGCTGTAAGGCTTACTTTGAACAGTATTTGCTGTCAGAATCCTCAAGGCCTCTGACCTTGGGTTTGGATGAGAGCGATCGCCTATTTGAATCGCCGGAAATTGCCGATGACTTTTTTGGGTTATTACGAGCTTTGCACGAAGAAGCAAAACGGCGAGATATCTGGAAAAAGTTTCGCTTAATTGTGGTGCATTCTACGGAAGTATATATCCCGCTGGATGTGAATAAATCGCCGTTTAATGTGGGATTACCGATTGAATTGCCGGAATTTAATGAGCAGCAAGTCCAAGATTTGGCCAAACGGCACGGATTGAATTGGATTGCGAATGAAGTTGCAGAATTGATGGCGTTAGTGGGAGGTCATCCCTATTTAGTGCGGCTGGGAATCTATCACATTTCGCGTCAAGATGTGACTTTAAATCAATTGGTGAAATCCCCGGCCACAGAAGCGGGAATTTATAGCGATCATTTGCGGCGGCATTTGTGGAATTTAGAGAAATATTCGGAATTAATGGATGCGATGAGAGAGGTTGTGAGTGGTTCCCAGCCTGTTAGATTGAGGTCAGAATTAGGGTTTAAATTAAACAGTATGGGGCTGGTGAAATTTAACGGAAATAATTGCATTCCGAGATGCCGATTGTATGAGGAATATTTTCGCGATCGCGTAGGTTAATACCAATTTCTATAAACATCGCCCACGCAATTTAAGCAGCTTACAAGTAGGAATCCGGCGATGAAGCCGCTGACCGCTTTTTGCAGCGCGTGCTTTACCGCATCAACAGGCTCAACTTATTTTGATCGGCTGTCGCGCATCTAAACATTATCTAGGAAGCGCCCTGGCGGTTAAGAAACCCAGCGCAAAACTATTTCCCGTCTGTGCCCAAACCTCCAGGGCGGTTGGTATCATAAAAAATTAATTAGTCCTCAGTGTCCACAAAAACTGTCACCGCAGCCACCGCAATCAACATTTCATCATTTTTATCATTCAGAGATGCGATCGCCCTTCCTTCCACAACCATGCCCCCTTGCTCGACAATCAGAGTTTTGCTGCCGAAAGGGAGCACAGCCAATACCTCCTCCGATCGCACTTGTTCAGGATAAGGAACCGCCACCTTTACTTCCACAATCATTTGATTGGGATCGCTCAAACCCGCCACTTCCCAGACACCCAGCAAAGCATTATGGGCGATCGCATTCCGTACAGCCCTTGCCGCGGCTACAGTCGGTTCCTGTCCGTGCTGATCTACACCCATGCCCATTTCAATGATTAAACGTTTCCGCACCATAGCTACCTCTTTGTTACTTTTTGTTTTTAGTCGATCGCGCTCTTTCCTAAAACAATTATCAACCAAAACGACTGCTATTTTGATACTTTAACAATTTGATCAAACAACAAAATAATAACTTATGGTAATATAACCAAATTCACCTTTCCTCGCGGACTGCAAAATACATCGCCAGCTTGAATCATGGATAGTTTTCTACCAATTGCCTACTTTCAAAACCAATTTCTCCCATTTACCGAAGCCAAAATCTCCATAGCCACCCACGCACTGCACTACGGAACCGGAGTTTTAGGCGGCTTGCGGGGAATACCCGACCCCGAAAATCCCGATCGAATCTTGCTATTTAGATTAGATCGCCACTGTCAAAGATTAAGTCAAAGTGCCAGCTTCCTCAAATGCGATTTGCTCGCCGACAAAATCCAAGAAATAATCATTGATTTTGTCAAGAAAAATCAGCCCACCAAATCTTTTTATATCCGCCCATTTATCTACACCTCAAGTTTGGGAATTGCCCCCAGACTGCACAACGTAGAAACAGACTTTTTTGTCTACGGATTAGAACTCTCAGACTATTTTCCCAAGGAAGGAGTCAACTGTAGAATTAGCTCTTGGTACCGCCAAGAAGACCGCAGCTTACCCTTGAGAGGAAAAATTAGCGGCGCTTACATTACCTCAGCCTTAGCCAAAACAGAAGCAGTAGAATCCGGCTTCGACGAAGCTATTATGATGAATACTCAGGGAAAAGTCAGCGAAGCTTCAGGGATGAACATATTTGTCGCGAGAAACGGCAAATTAGTTACTCCCGGTTTCGATCAAGATATTCTCGAAGGAATTACCAGAGACAGTGTGATAACTCTCGCCAGAGACTTAGGAATTGAAGTCATAGAAAGACCAGTTGACAAATCAGAACTATTGATTGCTGACGAGATTTTTCTGTGCGGCACCGCAGCTAAAATTACCCCAATTAACCGAATCGAAAACTATCATTTACCAAAAGAGCGACCCATCACCGAAAAGCTCTTGGACAAACTCACTGGAATTATCGAAAATCGAGACAGCAAGTACAAAGACTGGGTATTTCCGATTAGTCTAAATTGACCGTAAATATGTGTCGTAGGGGCGGGTTCACCAATATCTGTGATTCACATCCAGGGTATTTATAAACCCGCCCCTACCTTGCACAAAACAGCCGCATACTGTACATTTGATAGTGAGAATTCCAAGGTGCAACTGCGGCATCAACATAAAAACCCGCACCACTTCCCAAATCCCAATCGTCATCTTCGCCAGAAATACCAGTATGGCGCGGGCTAGTATCGGGCGCAACCAGCATTAACCCATATTTGGCCGCCAATTGCTGCGCTCCCGCTTTTGCCATAAAATTCTCTTCGGTGCTGGTTAATCCTGATAGGAAATACAGGATTGGTACGGGTTGAGACTGGGCTTGTGGCGGCTGATATACAGCGAATTTCATCTCGCTGTTGCAGGTGGAGGATTGATGGCTGTAAAAGCCGAGTTTACCACCAAAACTTTTATGTTCTTTGTGCTGTTTTAGGGATTCGGATATCATATTAATTCTCTTTCATCTAGGAATGGGATTTTTTTACCGCAGAGGGCGCAGAGGAAGAGAGAAGAGAGCAGAGTTTTTATTCAAAATGTCAAAACTGTGCGGATTACTTCGCCTTTGTGCATGGCATCGAAGGCTTCATTAATTTGCTCGATTGGCATTACTTGAGATACTAAACTGTCTATGTTAATTTTACCATTCATGTACCAATCAACAATTTTTGGCACATCTGTTCTGCCTTTTGCTCCGCCAAAAGCTGTGCCTTTCCAAACTCTGCCAGTTACTAGCTGAAACGGGCGGGTACTAATTTCTTGACCGGCTCCGGCTACTCCGACAATGACGCTCACGCCCCAACCTTTGTGGCAGCATTCTAATGCTTGGCGCATCACATTAATGTTGCCGATACATTCAAAACTGTAATCAGCTCCTCCTTTGGTTAAATCTACCAAATAAGCAACTAAATCGCCCTCTATTTCGCGGGGATTGACAAAGTGAGTCATGCCGAATTTTTCCGCCATTTGTCGCTTGTCGGGATTCAAATCTACGCCGA
>DMYK01000340.1:0-699 GCA_003483675.1 Microcoleaceae cyanobacterium UBA11344 | reverse complement strand
CCTAAACCGAAAACTACCACATTAGAACCTGGTTCTACTTTCGCAGTATTGATGACAGCGCCGATGCCCGTTGTCACCCCGCAACCAATTAAACAAACTTTTTCGAAAGGAGCATCGTCACGAATTTTTGCTACCGCAATTTCTGGTAATACTGTATAATTGGCAAAGGTGGAAGTTCCCATGTAATGGTGGATTTTCTGCCCGTTAATTGAAAACCTACTCGTGCCGTCTGGCATCACGCCTTGTCCTTGAGTAACCCGAATTGCTTGACAGAGATTCGTTTTGCGGCTCAAACAATATTCGCAGTTGCGGCATTCTGGAATGTAAAGCGGAATTACTCGATCGCCCACTTTGACGCTCGTTACTCCCGCCCCAATTTCTGCGACAATACCCGCTCCTTCGTGACCTAAAATAGCCGGAAACAAACCTTCAGGATCTGCACCGGAAAGAGTGTAAGCGTCAGTGTGGCAAACGCCTGTGGCTTTAATTTCCACTAGCACCTCTCCGGCTTGCGGCCCTGCAAGCTCTACCATTTCAATGCTCAAAGGTTTGCCCGCACTGTGAGCAACTGCTGCTTTTACTTTCATGCTTCCTCTCGCGATCGATTTGTCAATTTCCTGATCAATCTGTATTCTATTACTTAATCAGGACTTACGCAAGCAGTCGATTTTTACACTATCTTGAGTCGTAATGTGCGCA
>DMYK01000428.1 GCA_003483675.1 Microcoleaceae cyanobacterium UBA11344 | reverse complement strand
CAAAAGGCTTTAGAAGCCGCAACAGTTCCTGACTGTTCCTTTGAAGGCTGTTCTCGCTGTGGCGTGTGCGGTACTGACTTCGGACACAATGTAGTTGTAGCGCCTCTGCCAATTCCTGAATTTGCCGGAGAGTTTGTGCCAAATGGCGATCGCAAACAGCGATTTCGGGTTTGGTTTGGCAAACTCGGTGACATGGCTTTGGTCGGTCATTTGGATTTGCTAAGATTGTTCGATCGAGTAGTCCGCAGAGCCAATTTGCCGATTTCCTTTACCGGTGGCTTTCACCCACTCCCCCGAATTTCTCTGGCAAATGCCTTGCCTTTGGGTGTCACCAGCACGGGGGAAATTGTGGACTTTGAGCTTACTGAGTCAATGGATGCCGATCTTTTTCGGGAAAAATTGGCGGCTCAGCTCCCGGAAAATATGCCTATTTACAGGGTAGAGTCGATCGATGTCAAGGCTCCTTCTGCTAATCAGTTGTTAGAAGCTGCGGAGTACGTGATTACTGTGGCTGTAGCGGGTGCGTTGCCAGAAAATGAGATATTTGACATGGAGAATACTGCGCCTGTCTCCGTCGCTCCTGATGCCCACTGGGAAGCTTGGGTAAAGGCGATCGTCGAGACAGAGGCTTTTTGGTGGGATCACACCACTAAGTCGGGTAAGACGCAGCAAGTCAATTTGCGCGATCGACTGCAAAAATTAGAACTTGTAGATCCCTCTTCAGACACCCAGGCTGAAGGTAAAGCCGTCTTGCGCTATACAGGTAGCTGTCGCAATGACGGTAATCTGCTACGGGTAGAACATATTGTGTTGATGCTTGAACAAGTCAGTCAGCTGGAAGTTCAGATCCTACAGGTTCAGCGCCGTCAGCTTATCCTCGGTTATACTTAGAATTAGGAAAGCTCAAGGTGGAATATTCCGCTTTTGGCTCCCGATCAGGATGTGTCGTTTCATGCTATAATAGCTTGTCAAGGAAGCCACTGCGGATCGAGGGCAATATGTCGCTCGCCGCCAGAGTCAACCAGCAACGCGGGCTGGGTGCAAGTTGCTTCTGTTCAAGACTTCAAGCCTTTTTGTACATTGTTGGCTAAATCTAGCGCCAAACCCGCACCAAGGGGGTCAGAACTAAATTTAGTGGTTAATCCGATCGATCGACAGCAAGTCGATCGTTGGCTTACTCAAAAATCTCATGGTTCAAGCCGCTCTGCGGGTGTTAAACAATAGATGTTTTTCACAGGGTTCTAGGATTGGTATAGAGGAAGTCGCAGTCGAATGCCAAGAGTCAGGTGAGTTGAGATCGATCGCACTCATAGTTCAACAATAGGCGCTTTCAATCTTACTTACTTTCTCTCGAAACCAGCCCTCAACCACCACTTCGCGGAGTTATAAGTTCGTAGTATTGAGTTGTGTGTTAAGAAATTGGTACGGTGCCACTGAATTTATTCCCTGAGTTCAAATGAAGAGTTACAAGTGTTGAATTTTGAGTGAAAGAGTTCGTAATTCACAAATCAAATTCAATATTTATAACTAGGTGAAAGCGTCCTTATTTCTACCTTCCAGATCGAACTGCGAAGCATAACTCATAACTCTGTACGAGCGGGTTTAACCACTTGACCTGTAACAGTCAACAGTCAACAATCAACAGTTTTTTCACCCTGCGCCAACTCACAGCGAATAACTCTTGAAGCTACTACTAATTAACGTCCAAGTCATAGGCACTGTGAGTGCGTAGGTGTCTCCAACTTGCAGCAAAATTTTTCCGAGGAAAGTGAATGTCAAAGCAGATAGTTATAGCAGAGCAGCATCGGATTGCTGCCGTCTTTTCAGAAGATCAAATCCAAGAACTCGTGGTAGCCACAGGCAGCCATCAAGTTAGCGATATTTACTTGGGAGTTGTCGAAAATGTATTACCTGGGATAGATGCCGCCTTCGTAAATATTGGCGATCCAGAACGCAACGGGTTCATGCACGTCACGGATCTCGGCCCACTGCGGCTCAAACGATCGGCAGGGGCAATTACAGAACTCCTGACTCCGCAGCAGAAAGTTCTGGTACAGGTGATGAAAGAACCGACGGGTAGCAAAGGGCCCCGGTTGACAGGCAATATCACTCTGCCGGGGCGCTATTTGGTGCTGATGCCCTACGGTAGGGGAGTTAATCTCTCGAGGCGGATTAAGGCGGAAAATGAGCGCAACCGCCTCAGAGCACTGGCTATTTTGGTTAAACCGGCGGGGATGGGGCTGCTGGTACGCACCGAAGCTGAAGGGATGACTGAAGAAGCCATCATGGAAGATTTGGAGGTGCTGCAAAAACAGTGGGAAGCTGTTCAACTTGAAGGCGGTTCTACGCGGGCACCGGCACTGCTGAATCGCGACGACGATTTTATCCAGCGGGTGCTGCGGGATATGTTCAGCGGTGATGTGAATCGGATTGTGGTGGACTCGCAAAATGGGATTAAGCGGGTGAAGCAGCAGTTGATGAGCTGGAATGGGGGCAAACTGCCTGCGGGAGTTTTGATTGACCATCACCGAGAACGTACTTCGATTTTGGAATTTTTCCGTGTCAACGCTGCCATTAGAGAAGCTCTGCGCCCCAGAGTAGACTTGCCTTCTGGCGGTTATGTGATTATTGAGCCGACGGAGGCGCTGACGGTAATTGATGTCAACTCTGGCTCGTTTACTCGATCGGCTACGGCTCGCGAAACGGTACTTTGGACTAATTGTGAAGCGGCAACGGAAATTGCTAGGCAACTGCGATTGCGGAATATTGCTGGGGTGATTATTGTTGACTTTATCGACATGGAGTCACGGCGCGATCAGTTGCAAGTGCTGGAACATTTCAATAAGGCTCTCAAGGCTGATAAGGCTCGCCCGCAAATCGCTCAACTGTCAGAATTGGGGCTGGTAGAATTGACTCGCAAGCGCCAAGGTCAAAATATTTACGAGTTGTTCGGCCACAGTTGCCCGACTTGCAGCGGGTTGGGCCATCTGGTGCACTTGCCTGGGGAAGAGGATATAGGGGCGGGTGTCCGGGAATCGGGCGATCGCACTGTTGCCACCTCGAACCGCGTTTTGTTGACTTTGCCAGAAGGCTCGGAGCGCCGCAGCTTGACGCCGACGGCTGCTGCAACGACCGCATCAACTCGGGAAGAACGCCCCGTCGCCGAAGCGCAGCGGGCTGCTTGGGAATCTCAGA
>DMYK01000420.1:3895-7201 GCA_003483675.1 Microcoleaceae cyanobacterium UBA11344 | reverse complement strand
GAAAATATTAAGTAATATTACGGGTAGTTAGAAACCGGGTTTTTTGCGAGAATACTTTGTTCCAGCCCGCAGAAATAGGAAAAAACCCGGTTTCTTTGCTTTTGATGCGTAAGTTTCGACCAAATTATTTAAGGGCGATCGTACTTATTTAAAACTCCCATCTATCCCTGCTAAAATCCCCTCAGATTGCCTACAAATAGCCCCGTGACAGCAACCATTACTCGCTAACAATCCCCCCCACTGACTCACATCTCCCCGGTTATATTGCAAAGCAGAACCGTCAAAACGAGTAAATTGACCGCCCGCTTCCGTCAAAATTAATTCCGGTGCCGCCAAATCCCAATCTTTAGGTGCAGACTTTCCCGAAAGCGCAATATAAACATCAGCGTTTTGTTCCACAATTGTCGCAATTTTACAGCCAATACTACCGACAGCCAGTTGATTTTGACAAGGCAGTTTTTGTAACAATTGATTAAAGCGATCGTCCCGGTGACTGCGACTGGTTACTATAGATAAATCCGCCACTACATTTCGCGCAGATACCTGCAACTTTACCACAGAACCGTCCCGACTTTCGACAAAAGCGCCAGCATCTTTCATCGCGTAATAAATCTTTTGCTGTTCCGGCCAAGCGACAACTGCTAATATCGGTCTTCCCTGATATGCTAAAGCAATATGTACTGCAAATTCCCCTGTCCTATCAATAAAATCCCGCGTTCCATCCAAAGGGTCAATAATCCAAACCCAACTTTGAGGTAAGGGAATTTGACCGTTAGTTGCTAAATAAGATTTGTAAGTTTCTTCACTAAGATAGCCAAATTCTGTATGGCCTAAAATCGATTGCAATTCGTCGAGAATGTAAGAATTGACAGCGACATCGGCGGCGGTGACGGGCCCATCTTTTTGTTCTTGGATGTCGAGGTTTGGAGTGTTGGAATCTTGGCGATAATAGGATTGTAGGATATCTGATGCACGACCGGCGATCGATCGCGCAATTTCGCTTAATTCTTCGATGTTTTTCATTAATTTCTTTTTTTTTAACCGCAGATGAACGCTGATTAACGCGGATGTTTTTATGATTCCCAACCAAGAATTGGGAACCATACATTAGCAATTACCAATTAATATGAGGATATTTCCATTCATAATAATTGGGAAACACAAAATTAGTAAACGAGACTGAAATACTCACCTCCAATGATTTTACATGGTGCCACCAACCCACAGGAATAAAGATAGCTTCTCCCGGTTCCAAAATCACTTCAATGATTTTCGCATCTCTGTAAAGAGGATACTTTTCATAGTCGGGATTTTCGCCGTCAACCTTGCTGAAAACGCCGACATGATTGTAAAGCAGAGGTGTTTGTTGGGGACAAATTAATTTAATTAGTTTGCGACCAGAAACTTGAGCTAAAATTAAATTAACTGGGTCATGGTGTAGTGGCGTAATCGTGCCTTTCGGGCCGAACCAAAAGAAAACTCTGCCACTTGTATCGGTAGGATTTAGGTATTCTGGGAAAATTTCAATGTCGTTGAATAGAGGTTTAAATTCCTCTCTTTCCAGAGTCTGGTTGTTAGCAACCATGTAGTAATCATTGCTAGGGCCGCTGTTGACGACCATATCTACATATTCGCGGAACAAAACAGTTTTTTTGTGATTTTCTACCTTAATTTCGTAATCCGGGTCAGAGTTGCGGTTGGCTTGAATTTGCACCTCTGCATCGCCATATGTTTGCTGCAAATACTCCGGTGTCCACAACTGCAATGCTTTCCAGTTGTGCATAATATTGGTAATAATTACCGGAGTATTTTTAGCGTAGTAATTTTCTAAAAAATACTCCCGTGACAGGCTGCTTTTCCGTTCGATTGTCCCGAATTTTGCCGAGAGGGAGGCTAATTGATTGTTGATGCTAAGTTGCGATTCTAATTTCTGTAATAACTGCACGTACTGAGTACCTGCTTGGAAATAGGGGTGAGAGGATATTTCCCTAACTTCTGCTGTTGCTGTTTCCGCATCTATGCCGGTACTTATCAGGATTTGAATGATTTCTGCGTCGGCTTTATTTAATAATTTGTTGGCGGCTACCCACTGTTTCATGTTGTCGGGGACTTCTTTTTTGCTTTGAGTAAGTAGATTTGGTAGGTTTTGTGTCAGCCATTCTAGATTAACCTGTTGTTGGTCTGTCAGGGTGATTCGCAAAGGGGGAAGGGTGATGGTTAGGGGTTGGGTGTCAGACATGATTCGGGTATGTTGTTTTGGGGCTGTTTGGTTTGGTTTGAGGTTGTCTTACTAATATAACAATCCTGTTTGATTTGTGAATATGTATTTTTTTTGTGAACCGCAGAGGGCGCAGAGGGCGCAGAGGAAGAGGAAACAGAGAAATTCACAATTGCTACAAGGATTGCTATAATGATTTTGACTTGCTTGTTGTTGATGTTTTCTAGTTTGGATTGGTTTTCCCCGGATACTTTGGTTAATTTTAATTGAAAATTAACTATTTTTCATCCAGCGACGGGTTCCGAATTTTTTGCAGGATTCGGCAGCGATTTTAGCTGCTGCGGTGAGACTATCTGTAAAGTTATTTTCCAAAATATAGTGACAGAAAGCCCCGTGAAAAATATCGCCGGCACCTAAAGTGTCTGTGGCTTGAATTTGAGGGACTTCTATACTGCCATATTTGCCATTGTTGAGGTATAAAATTGGTTTTTCTCCGCGAGTGATGGCTATGTTGGAAATTCCTGCTGCTGATAAATAAGCAAAGACTTCTTCAGAGTTGTCGCAATTGGGTGGATGAAAATTATCGGAGCACACAGCCCATTCAATAAAAGGTAGTATTTCTTCTGATCCTGGTTTCCAACTGCCACCATCGAGTACAATTGGAATGTTCTTGGACTTGGCAATTTGAGCAATTTCTTGGCTGGCTGGGATTTGGTGTCCGTCAACCAGTACAATATTAACTGATGTTAAAATATCCTGGTTAATTGCTTGAGGGTCAACCTGGGATTTCGTAGCATTGATGGAAATTACTGATCGCCCTCCGGTTCCTTGAGTTACAATAATCGAAGAAACTGGTGGCGGGTCCGATCGCCCTGGCGCTAAATCGATTATCCTCATATTATACTCTGCTAAGTCTGTCCGAATCAATTGGGCGATCGCATGAGTGCCCAAAACCCCAGCCCATATCGCCCCATTCCCCAAATAACTGAAAGTCACCGCAGCATTCGCCGCCGGCCCACCCGCAGCAATGGTACAATCGGAAGCAACAACTTTCTGATTTTCCCCCGGAGGCTGCTGCGCCAAATAAA
>DMYK01000420.1:1465-3834 GCA_003483675.1 Microcoleaceae cyanobacterium UBA11344 | reverse complement strand
TTAAAATGCAAGCAAATCCCAATACAGGAACACTTTACATCGTAGGAACCCCGATCGGCAACCTCGAAGACATGACATTTCGCGCTATCCGAATCTTGCAAACAGTAGATTATATCGCGGCCGAAGATACCCGCCATACAGGTAAACTTTTGCAACATTTTCAAGTTAAAACCCCCCAAATCAGCTATCATGAACATAACCGACATCAACGACTCCCCGAACTCATCGACAAACTGCTTTTAGGAAAAGATATCGCCCTCGTCACAGATGCGGGAATGCCCGGAATCTCCGACCCAGGATACGAGTTAGTCAAAGCTAGCACTGATGCTAATATTAACATAATTCCGATTCCCGGCCCCAGTGCCTGCATTGTCGGCCTAACTGCATCAGGATTACCCACAGATAGATTTGTATTTGAAGGTTTCTTGCCCGCGAAAGGTCAAGAACGCCAGCAAGGTTTAGAAGCTTTGCAAATAGAAGCCCGCACCATCATCTTATACGAATCTCCCCACCGATTGCGACAAACTTTACAAGATTTAGCAAATACTCTGGGAAACGACAGACAGATTGTATTAGCGAGGGAGTTGACCAAGATGCACGAAGAGTTTTGGCGTGGTAGTATCGAAAGTGCGATCGAACTTTACACCAATCGCGAACCCAAAGGAGAATTTACCCTCATAATTGCCGGCATCCAAACAGCCACACCAATATTTTCAGAAGACGCAATCAAAGCAGAATTGCAAACATTAATCGAAGCAGGAATAACTCGTTCCCAAGCCAGCCGCCAACTAGCCCAACAAACATCCCTTCCCCGCCGCCAAATCTACCAACTCGCCCTCACAATAGGCGACAATGAATTATTATCATAGAAAACTCTCTGCGCCCTCTGCGCCCTCTGCGGTTAAAGAAAAAAAAGTTAAATAATCACCCTCAAAATTATATGGTACGCGGAAACTACGATCGACAAAAACCATATTTACACAATCCCAACATCAACAAACCAATCGCCGAGATTTATGCAGACTTTGAAGCCTTTAGTTGGGAGATATTCGAAGATGAACCTCACCGCTTCGATCTCGCCAGCTTTTACGTCTTACTTCCCCCATTGTTGTACGAAGGAAAATTCATCAAAGGCATTTACTTCAGCGAAGCAGTCGAACTCATTAACAAACTATTTCCCGAACTTTCCTCAGTATTTTTTGCCTTTACTTATTCCCCCGGAATCTCCTATTCTTGGGCACCCATAGCCGATGCCTATTCCAGCTTATACAAAAACCCCCAGCGAGAAAAGTGGTTTCGGGAAACTTATCCCGATCGCGCCCACAAACCAATCATACCACTACAAGACACGGACTTCATCAACGAATACTTAATTTCCCCTAGGAATGTTCCTGAAAAAGACATCGACTTACTCGCCGTCGCCCGCATCTCCGAAGAAAAGAACTTACCCACAATAGCCCAAGCCTTAAAAGTTTACCGCCAAAAATACCCGCACAAACCGATAAAATTAACAGTAGTCACCGGACATGACTTTGATGTTAATAATATGAACAGTCTCGACGAATTCGCCTTAAACGAATGGCGACAAATCGAGACAATTTTAACCAATCCCTGCGACTACATTAACCTAGTACCGAGAGTGGATTACTACAGCGAAATGCCCACCTATTATTCGCGAGCAAAAGCATTTGTCCTCGGTTCCCTCCTCGAAGGAAAAAACCGAGGAATCACCGAAGCCATGAGTTGCAATGTTCCAGTAATTTGTTTCCAAGAATTCAACCAATACGCCAGAGGCGACTCGCCCGTATTCCCAGAAGGTGCAGGGCTTTATGCCAAATTTGACCCAGAATCTCTCGCCGATACTATATATACAGTATTGGAAAATCGGACAGAATTTAAGCCACGATATCAGTATTTAAAACATTGCGGGCGCAAGAACTTTTTCAATACTTGCATTGACAGTTTTCCTTATTATCAGCATAATATTCCCGACTATAAGCCGGGAGATGCGATTAACAATTTTTGGTTGGATTTGGCGGTACAGCAGAATTATCAAGTTAGCTTGAATAGCTTTTTGTATGGAGGTTCAACTCTTTCTCACCTGCGGGGGATAAATGCGATTCAGCAAAATCTCGGTGAGTTAACAAAGTTCGGCAACGGATTCTGTAACGGATTTAGCGGATGAAGAAAGTTCGGCAACGGATTCTGTAACGGATTTAGCGGATTTAACGGATTGAAGTAAGAAGGAAACAAACTATGCCAATTCCCAATTCCCAATTCCCTATGCCCTATGCCCTATTCCCAATGACAATATCCTCAAAAATCTTATTTGCCAAAATTCTAGCTAAATTCACGGGGACAGCATTACC
>DMYK01000420.1:299-1327 GCA_003483675.1 Microcoleaceae cyanobacterium UBA11344 | reverse complement strand
TGAATAGGCGCGTGTCGGCCACTAGCCTGAATAGTAAAAGAAGGTTCCGACCAACTTCTAACTCGATTCCGCGACATATAAATACTCGAAAATCCTAAATCTGCACATTCATGATTAGGGATAAGCGGGTGATAATGATCTAATTTACCCTTAACTGGAATAGGTGCGATCGCCCTTAAGTCAAAAATCGCATCTCTCAAAGTCAAAACCCCATCCCCAGGTTGAGGAAACTCAAAACCNNAAACCCAGACTTTCCCGATAACCAATCACAATCACCCTTTTCCTATCCTGCGGTACCCCAAAATTTCTAGCATTCAACAACTTGTGCGAAACCCGATAGCCAATTTGCTCAAATTGTGATAATATATAAGTGAAAGCATCCCGATTTCGAGGTGCTAAGATACCACCGACATTCTCAGCCAAGAAAAACAAAGGCTGCTTGTCTCGCACAATGCGGATATAATCCCAAAAAAGCTGACCCCGACAGTCATCAATACCGCGTTTCGCACCAGCCGCACTCCAACTTTGACAAGGAGGACCACCAATAATTCCAATACAGTTAGGAATTTCATCAGAATTGATTTTTCGGATATCTCTTCCATCTAAAAGAGTCTCAGTATGGTTAAATTGATAAGTATCCCAAATAGACTTATCATATTCATTAGCCCAAACCGGATTAAAGCCAGCCAGACGAAAACCCAAATCCAACCCACCACAACCAGCAAACAGAGAAATAATATCCATACTTACCAAAATCTATCTTCTTTCCTTCTTCCTTCGTGCCCTTCGCGCCTTCGCGGTTCGTAAAAAAATCCAACCTCAATGAATACAGAATCCATCCTCAAATCTTACCAACACTTCGGCATCCACCTCGGCCTAGAAAGAATCAACCAACTTCTAGAAAAATTAGACAATCCTCACAAACAAATACCTATTATCCACATTGCCGGCACAAATGGCAAAGGTTCAGTCTGCGCCTACCTATCATCAATATTAACCGAAGCAGGTTATCGAGTCGGGCGCTACAC
>DMYK01000420.1:0-263 GCA_003483675.1 Microcoleaceae cyanobacterium UBA11344 | reverse complement strand
TCCCCAACAGAATTACAAGCATATCTCCAACGAGTAATCGCCGCCACCCAAGACGACACCGAAACCCCCACTCAATTTGAAATCATCACCGCCGTAGCTTGGCTGTATTTCGCCGAAAAAAAAGTAGACATCGCAGTCATAGAAACCGGATTAGGAGGAAGATTAGACGCGACTAACGTTTGCGAAAATCCCCTTGCTAGCATCATCACATCAATCAGCCTCGAACATTGGCAAATACTCGGCCCCACCGTCGCCGATATTGC
>DMYK01000578.1:6045-11098 GCA_003483675.1 Microcoleaceae cyanobacterium UBA11344 | reverse complement strand
CTGCAACGCCCTTTCATCCCTGGACTAAAGTCGCAGGGTTTTCAGGGTATTTCCTATAACTCAACCGGGCTAGGTAACAAATGATTATTGATAAAGCAATGAATACTAACAACTCAACCTCTAAATTTTTCGGCAATGTGGGCAAAGTTGCGATCGCCCTAACTCTGGTAGCCGCCGGTATGGCCTTTACAAATCCTGCTAGAGACAAATACCTAACTTATGCTTCCGGCGTACTCCAAAACGAACTGGAAAACACTGTGTGCAAAGATTCTCGCGTGCCGAAAGCTTTGAGCGGTGTTACAGATACTTTGATCGGCAGTTGCAAGAATTTACTGACTTCGCAGCGGGACACGATCGAACAATTGCTCGACAATACAACCCAGCGTCAGAATTTTGGTGTTGCCAGTATTTACACCACTGAATTAGGCCAAAAAAGCTATCAAACTGTTGGAGTTTTTGGTAACTTTGTTACCCTACCGCCTGCTGCGAAAGAAGCTCAAAAATCAGATTAAATTAAGTTCAATTGTAGAAACCGGGTTTTGCAGAAAGCCCGGTTTTTAATTTGGGAATATTTCATAAATTGTTTGGGTTTGCGATCGAGGACAAAATCTGCTGGTAAGCATCAATAGTTTGTTGGGCGATCGCCTCCCAATTATAATGCTTTTTGGCATACTCTTTGCCATTCAATCCCCGCCGTTTGCGCTCCTCTGGATCGAGAAGTGCTGATTTGATTAAATTGGCGATCGCCCCTACTTCCAGAGACCCCACCCAACCAGCTTCTGCTTCCTGTATGTCTTCCCAAATATGTATGCGATCGGAAATTGCGACAGGTACACCGGCGGCCATTGCTTCTGCTACAGCAATGCCAAAGTTTTCGTAATAGGAAGGCAATACAAATAAGTCAGCATTTGTCAATAGTTCAACTTTCAAATCACCGCCCACAAACCCAGTGATTGTTGTATATTTTGCTAAGCTTGAATTCTGTATTTTTAGTTTTATGCCTGTTTCATAATCAGCATCTTGGGGATTTGAACCAGCTAAAATAAACTGAAACTCTATTCCCGATGCCAAAAGACTTTCTAATGCTGGAAGTAGCAAATCAAGCCCTTTTTTAGGTTCAATTCGCGACATAAATAAGATGATTGGCACTTGAGATTCTCGCAATCTCTGAGGAAAAAAACCTGCTGTCACCCCCAATGGAATCACCAAATCCTGTGGCACAGACATCTTGCTTGTGCTACCCAAACCAAATCTTTCTGAGATTTTAGCCTCTTCTTTACTTGTGAAATGAATTGCGGCTGCACCTGCTAAATTAGGACGTTCTAAAACAGTACCATAAATCTGTTTTAACAGCTTTTTCTTCTGTAAGTCAGCCGGATCGAGCATACCGCAGGGACGGATAATGTACGGCAAATTGTGATATCTTGCAATGGTAGCAGCGAGGGTAGTTACTGGTGAGAAAAGAGCGTGAATGTGGGCCAGGTCAAATTGTCGCGCATTTGCATTTAACCATTGCAATAACGAGAGGGAAAATTTATATCTGCGGCAGGGAGAACAGCGGAAATAAATAATCTGATAGCCGTTTTGTTGTATTGGTTGATTTAGGGGAACATCTAAGGGAAGTTGACCGATATCTCCGTTAGAATTTGTGGTGATAATTGTCACATCAATGTTTTTGGAAGCGAGGGCGGCTGAAAGTCCGAGTACCATTTGACTTGGCCCACCGTAGACGAGGGAAATTGAGGGGATAATTTGGAGAATTCGCATTGTTAGCACTTTTTGTTATAGGTCGTAATACCAGTTTTTTATGAGGCTGCATAGAATCTGATCCCCCCTAACCCCCCTTAATAAGGGGGGAACAAGATTCTGCTCAAAGTCCCCCTTATTAAGGGGGATTTAGGGGGATCGAGATATATGCAACGACCCATTAAATTGGTATAAGATTAAATGAACCGCGAAGGCGCTCATGACGCGAAGAAGAGAAAGAAGAAGATGCAGTTCTTCCTTCGCGCTAAGAGTGTCTTCGCGGTTTAATCATATAGTTTTATTCCTCAATCTTAGGCAAACAACTCTTTATAAAACTCCAGCAATTGTTCAGCTAAAGCTTTATTTGTATAGTTATTCATAACTCGATTATAACCCCGATCGCCCAAATCTGCCGCCAACTCCGGCCGCTCCATCAATTCATCCAAACATTCTCGCAATTTCTCTGCATTTCCTTCGGGAAATATTAAGCCCGCATCTCCGATGACGTGGGGGATTTCTCCGCAGTCGGAACCGATNNACCGGAATTTTACACGCCATCGCTTCGATTAAAACGTGACCGAATTGTTCTTTCCAACCGACAGTCGTTAAAGTTTTGAATTTATAACTTGTTTGCGATGGCAATACCAAACAATCCATCAAGTTAATATATGGGGGAACGTCTTCGTGGGAAACGCTTTCTACCCAGATTATTTTGTCGCTGATGCCCCATTCAAGAGATTTTTCGGCAATTTGCGATCGCAATTTTCCTTGCCCTACTAACAGCCATTTCCAAGGGTGTTTTTTCAAGCCTGCCAAAGCTGCCGCCAAAGTCAACAATCCTTTTTCTTCGACAAACCGCCCCACATATCCTACCACAAAATCTGTAGGTTGAATGCCGAATTTTCGCGATAAATCAGCGTCTTTAGAAGTACGGTAAAACAAAGTTTCATCTACTCCCAGTTGCGGCATTACTTCGATCGCACCTGCGTAGCCCTGCTGGTGCAAAATTTTAGCTCCATCTAGGTTGCCTGCAATAATTCCGTCGGTGTGTTGCAGATTGCAATCTTCTAACACAGAAGCAGGCCATTTCAATTGATAAGGTAAATTCCACCAGGTAAAAAATATATTTTTTGCTTTGAGATTGAGCAATTTATTTAGTAAAATTAACTGGGCATAAGCTAGGGATTTTGAACCTTGTTCTACTTGGATAATCTGCGGTCTAAATTCATGCAAAACTTTAATTATATCTGTGCCAAATGTTAGCAATCCTTGATTGTTTTGACTAAAATTGGAGATGGGAACTACTTTAAATGAGCCTTCTTGACAAAATTGCGTTTCTATAATTTGATTTTGTACGCCTCCGGGTTTCCAACGCTGCGGCACTACAACTGTTACTTCAATACCGGGTTCTAGGTTTGCTAAAATCTTGAATTTTGCCCGATTGATGTCAACAATATAGGTGTGGCTGGCAAGGAGGATTCTCATTTATTGAAATAGGGAATAGGGAATAGGGAATAATAATTATAGTCATGGACATAGAAACCGGGTTTTTTACGAAAATACTGCATTTCAGCCTTTAACACTGGTGAAAAACCCGGTTTCTGGGCCCCCACGTAGTCATAAATTATTTAGCGTTAATGTTATCTTGACGGGTGTAAATTTGTCCATCGTTGCCGATTGACTGAATTAGTGTGTTTATAGCGCTGAGAAAACCGAGGATATAAAAAGCAAATCTAGTTAGGATTTTAATGGGCGATCGACTTTTATAGCAAGGTGGATTTCCCAAAACATGGCAGTCAAACAGTTTGGCGAAAAATCGCAGGCATTGAAAGGCTGTTAAATTTTTCAATCCCATGAGGAAGTGATTGTGATAAAATGTGATTTGATATTCGATCGATCGCGTGCTGACATCGTGACACCCGCCGCTCTCTTCCCCTAAGTGTACTAAACAAGCATTCGGATCGTACCAGATTTTAAAACCGGTCGATCGCAATCTCAAACAAAAATCCGACTCCTCCCGCACAGCACTACCTGCAAAGCGCTCATCGAAGCTCAAACCGTGATCGGCAAAAATTGAGGAGCGAAATGACATATTGCAGCCTCTAGCCGAGAGCACTTGCTGCGGTTTGACTGTATGCACCAAATCGATAAAATACCAAGCAATCCCTGCATCCATTGCTTCTGGTGGCAAATATTCGATCGCCAAATCGCCTCCAGAAAGATCCAATTTCATTCTGTCAAAAACCCTGCCCGCGACACATCCCACATCCGGTTTTTCTAAATAGTTGCTAGCGTGAGCCGCCAAAAAACCATTGGGCAACTCTACATCATCATCAATAAATAAAATAATATCTCCAACTGCGCGCCGCACTGCATAATTCCGAGCTCCGGGCAAATTCGCCCAATTTACCCGAAACCACCGAATCTTGCCAGCATTTGCCAATTGCTCTAAATAAACTTGAGTTTCAGATGAATGGGTGGGAGTTTGATCGATTACCAAAACTTCAAAATTTGAGTAATTTTGTCCCATCAAATCAGTCAGCGTCTCTCGCAGGGTTTGCTCGCGGTTGTAGGTGGGTATCACAACAGAAATCATCATTTTGACTCGAATTTACCAGGAGGATGGTAGCAGATTTGATCTAACTGGACTTACATACTCTAGACGCTGTGGCAAAACTTTGAGATTCTTCGTTTCACTCAGAATGACATAATGAGCTTCCAATTTGTAAGTCTTATATAAATTCAGAAATGGGGAGAGGAAACTGGGAAGAGGAAGATAATTACCAATTCCCCATTCCCCATTCCCCATTCCCCATTCCTATTAAATAGCCTGGTATTTCTGAACTGCCAAAACCAAATTTTCAGTCCAAAAATTAGCCAATTCATGGCTGGAAGCTTCCACCATGACTCGGATTAGCGGTTCAGTGCCAGAAGCGCGGACGAGTACCCGTCCTTGTTCTCCCATTGCAGTTTTAGCACGGGCGATCGCCCCTTGCAAAGTCTCGCACTCGTGCCATTTCAGGCGTTTTTCCCGATCGTCAACTCGGACATTTCGCAACAATTGCGGGTAAGTTTCAAAGCTGCCATCCACCAATTGTGCCAGAGATTCCCCCGACTCGCGCACCAGCGAAGCCATATGCAAAGCAGTTAACAAACCGTCGCCGCTGATACCATAATGAGGACAAAGAATGTGTCCTGACTGTTCGCCGCCCAACATCGAACCGGTGCGCTGCATTTCAGCATGAACGTACTGATCACCGACGGAAGTTCTAATTAGTTTTCCCCCCAATTCTTCCCATGCTCTCTC
>DMYK01000578.1:0-6008 GCA_003483675.1 Microcoleaceae cyanobacterium UBA11344 | reverse complement strand
GGCGCAAATGCCGGCCCCACAGATAAAGAATGTAATCGCCATCAATCGATCGACCTTTGTTGTCAACACCCAAAACTCGATCGGCATCGCCGTCAAAAGCAAATCCCAAATCAGCATTGTACTCTAAAACAGCCGCTTGCAAACTGTCGAGATGAGTAGAACCGCAGTTAACATTAATCCGATCACCATCAGGAGAGTTGTGCAAACAGATAACATCCGCCCCCATTTGGGCGAACACCGCCTGGCCCAAGCGCGCCGCAGCCCCCCAAGCCAAATCCAAAACTATCCGCATTCCCCGCAAATTCATTCCTTGCAGTGAACGCTCCAGGGAAGCGGCATAATCTTTAACCAACTCTGGGCAGTGGTGGTGGCGTCCCCAACCCAAGCTAGCAATAGGAACCTTTGCCCCCCGGATTCCCGCTTCGATTTGTTCCTGCAAATGCTGGGACAGCTTCGTGCCGTTTGAGCCGAAAAACTTAATGCCGTTGTCTTCTGGGGGGTTGTGGGAAGCCGAAATCATCACTCCGCCGACAGACTCTGAAACGCTTGCCAGATAAGCAACACAGGGAGTAGGACACAAGCCCAAATTCCACACTTCCAGCCCGGCGGCTGTCAAACCTGCTGACAATGCCATTGCCAGCATATCACTTGAATTTCTGCTATCTTGGCCCAGAATCACTGGGCCTTGGTTGGGGGAATTTTGGCGTAAAACTTGTCCCGCCCAAAAGCCAATTTGCAGTGCTAGCGGTGCATTCAGCAATTCTCCAGCTTGGCCGCGAATGCCGTCTGTGCCGAATAATTTGGTATTTGGCAGCGAAACACTATTTCCCACCAGAATAGTCTCAGGGCGTTTGGCTGGCTGTACTGAGTTAGCAGCCTGAATCTCGCAGCCGCGATGGCGCGAAGGTGTTTGAACCATATTCACTCCTTTAGGAATATTCACACTCACACTTTGGAGTTTATGTTACAACTGAAAGTCTTTTTTTTCAGCCTCAACTCCATTTATTTCTGGGATTACTCTAGCAACCTGACACTTAAGAGTACCCTGACAAAAGTTAGATTATTTGTGAATATACGCCATTTAATTAAACTTTCAGGTGGCTGGGCCGATTCTAGGATACCAGTTTAGTTGCAGTCGGCGGTGTCGCGCGAGCAACAACGACCTTTTGAATTGGTCAACAACTGCGAGTGTAGAAGGTTAAGGCTGTATTGCCGTATACTTTTTGCCTAGTGATTTCTAAGCCGGGAGTAGGTTGTATTGATCGACTGCGACTGTGTTCGATCGCGATTTCGCCATTGGGTGCTAACATTTCTTGGCTGGCGATCGCGTTTAACACAGGCTCGTACAAGTCGCTGGCGTAGGGCGGATCGAAGTAAATGCGATCGAACTGCTGTGGCGATAACGAGGCCAATTTGGCGATCGCATTTCCCCGCAATATTTTGAATTCCTGAGACGAGTTTGCCACTTGCAGCCAGTTTTGGTGAATAATTGCACAAGCTTTCGCCGACTGTTCAATCCCAGTAACACTCGCAGCCCCGCGACACAAAGCTTCTGCACCCATCGAGCCGCTACCGGTACAAATGTCAAGCCATCTACAATTTGCGATCGTCCCTTGCCAAATATTAAATAAAGCTTCTCTGACTCGCGCAGGTGTGGGGCGAGTTGCGAGCCCCGGCAGGGTTTTTATTTGGCGGTTTCCACAGATTCTCAGGCTCATTTAATTAGAAAAAGGAAGTTCGGCAACGGATTATGTAACGGATGTAACGGATGTAACGGATGTGAGTAATCGAGGACACGGCAATGCCGTTTCCCTACCCCAAAATAATCATGTAGGGAAACGGCAATGCCGTCTCCTAATTTCTTAAGCAACTACTTTTTCCCTAACCTGCATCACAAAATTTGACAGCATTTGCAATCCCGTACTCGAAGACTTTTCCGGGTGAAATTGTACAGCCATCAAATTATCTTTAGCGATCGCCGCCGTCACATTTTGGCTACCGTGAGTCACCATTGCCGATCGCACTTCCAAATCAACCGGATCGACATAATAAGAATGCACAAAATAAACCCAAGGTTCAGCAGGTAAATTTTGCCACAGCGGCAAATCCTGAGTAAATTCCAATTGATTCCATCCCATGTGCGGAATTGTTAACCCAGGTTCCGATCGAAACCTGCGTACAGTACCTTTAATAATTCCCAATCCCGGTTCCGTACCTTCTTCGGAACTTTCAAACAGGATTTGCAAACCCAAACAGATGCCTAAAAAAGGTTTTCCAGAGGCGATCGCACTTTTAATCGGTTCTATCAAATTGCGCGATCGTAAATGCTGCATCGCCGGGTCAAACGAACCCACTCCCGGCAAAACCACCGCATCAGCCTGCTCTATTATAGCAGGAGAATCCGTAATTTTTGGCACTGCACCCACATTTTCCAAGCCTTTACAGACCGAGTGCAGATTGCCCATGTCATAGTCTACTACTGCAATGACAGACATTGACTTACTTGCCTTGTATTATTAATAGAACTATTCTTGCATACAATTAGTCAGTTGTTATTGGTTATTTGTGATTGGTTATTTGTTACTTCCAATGCCCAAGGCCCAAGGCCCAAGGCCCAAGGCCCAATTCCCAATCATTTATGACTAACAAAATCCTGCTAACATCCTTCGACACTTGGCAACCCCATCAAAAATCCAACTCTTCTGACGACTTATTAGCCAGAATTTCCCAGATCAAATCTTTGCCTTACTCCCTGACTTTCTTGAGGAAACTACCAGTAGATTTCCAGGAAGCGCCGATTTTAGCGATCGCCCAAATCAACAAAATCCAACCAGACACCATCATCTGCTGCGGTATGGCAGAAAATCGACAAAAATTAACCTTAGAATCTTGTGCTTGCTGCAATAGCGACATTCTCAAAACAGCCGTTAATCTCGAAGATCTAATGACTGATTTACCCACAACCCAAATTAGTCATAATGCCGGAAAATTTGTTTGCGAAGCCCTTTATTATGCAGTTTTAAAACACCTTGCCGATGCTCAACTTAGCACCAAATGTATTTTCGTACACGTCCCAATTTTAACAGTAGAAAATGCGGATAAAATTATCGCCGATTTTTTATCTATTGTCAATCGCCTAACAATTAGCAATTAACTATAGTCCTGGACGCAGAAACCGGGTTTTTTTTACCGAAATACTGGATTTGAGCCTTTGACGGTCGTGAACAACCCGGTTTCTTTGGTATTTATGCGTCCTGAATTAGCAATTAACCATTCACAACTAACAATTAACAACTAACAATTGGCAATTGGCAATTGCCAATTGCCAACGTTCTAGCCGCCGTAATTCCAGCCAGTGCTTTCTAGCAGCAAGGGCTCGCCCTCCCGGTGAATGCCGGCACCAACAACTTCGCCGACATACACCGTGTGATCCCCGTGTTCCACAGCACCAACAACGTTGCACTCCACGTAACCCAAAGTGTCCGAAATAATCGGACAGCCAGTTTCAGGCCCGGTATAAAATTCTACATCCTCAAATTTATCGCCGACGCGCCGCTGCTGTTTAAAGAATTTCATAGCTAACTCTTTTTGTCCCGCTTCCAGGAAACTCAAAGCAAAGACACCGCTAGCTTTAATCATCGCGTGAGACTTGGAGTCTTGCTTAACGCAGTTGACGACTAAGGGAGGGGTAAAGGAAGATTGCATCACCCAGCTAGCGGTGAAGCCGTTGACTTCCTCGCCGTCTTTGACACCGCAGATGTATAGTCCATGAGGGATTTTGCGGAGGATGGTCTTTTTCGCTTGTTCGTCTAGCACGGGCTTACCTGTTCGATCGATAACTCTACACCGCCCAGTTTACCTTTTGGAGGGCCCACAAACCCAACTGCCTTAAGGGCGATCGGCAATATTGCCTTTTTCTCCTCTTTCTTTAACTTCGCGATCTTCGCGTCTTCGCGGTTCGTTAATCAAACCCCATACTTCTTAAACCAATCTTGCAGCCGCTTCCAACCATCCTTAGCTTCTTTTTCCCGATAACTGGGGCGATAGTCGGCGTAAAAGCCGTGCGGTGTATCTGGATAAAGCACAATTTCGGAACCGCTACTTCCAGTTTTAAGAACTTGCCGCATTTTCTCGACTGTATCGTTGGGAATTGACTCGTCTTTGCCACCGTAAAGCCCCAATACAGGCACTTTGAAAGTTGGTGCAAGGTCGATCGCGCCTTTGGGAGTCAAAGCCGTAGAATCGCCAACTAAACGCCCGTACCAAGCCACTCCCGCTTTAACTTTCGGGTTGTGGGCTGCGTACAGCCAAACAATTCTGCCTCCCCAGCAAAATCCTGTAATTCCCAACTTATTAATATTGCCTTTTCCTGACTTTTGCGCCCAATCTACCGTAGCATCTAAATCGGACATAACTTGAGCATCGGGCACTTTAGAAACTACTTTGCTGATAATTTCTTGAATGTCGGTGATTTTAGAAACATCGCCTTGACGGGAAAACATCTCAGGGGCGATCGCTAAATAACCTAATTTAGCAAAACGGCGGCAAATGTCTTGAATATGAGCATGAACTCCGAAGATTTCTTGAATTACTAAAACTACTGGAAAATTGCTGCCGGTGGCGGGCATTGCTCTATATGCTGGAATTTGCCCGTCTTTGACGGGAATCTTCACTTCACCTGCGATTAAACCGCTAGCATCAGTGGTAATAACTGCCGCAGCAATAGGATGAACTGCGAGGGCAAATCCGGCGCTTAATGCGGTGACAATGATAAATTTTCTGCGAGTTAAGTCTTTCATGTCGATTTTAGATTTTAGATTGGGTAATTTATAATTATAAATTGGGAATCGGTAATTGGAAATTGGCAGCAACAAATAACCAATAACCAATAACCAATAACCAATAACTAATGACGAAAAAGCCGATCGTGCTCTGGATGATAAAGACGCGATCGCCCTTCAACCTCTTTTCCCAACGCCGGACTAATCACATACATAGTCGTTCTAATCAAATTATTTTCGCGAGTAACAACAGCCATTTTGTCAAGAGGAACCAGCAAAATCTTTTCATCCGGCCAGCCCAACCGATAACAAATCGCCACAGGCAAATCTGATGGGTAATGTTCCATCAATTTAGCTTGAGCCTGTTCGACATGGCGAGCACTCAAATACAAGCACAAACTGGCTTGATGAGCAGCTAAACTCGCCAATTCTTCCCGTTCCGGCACTTCTGTTCTGCCACTAATTCGGGTTAGAATAATTGTCTGCACAATTCCCGGCACTGTCAACTCAATTTTCAGTTTAGCTGCCGCCAGTTGGAAAGCACTAATTCCCGGTATTACCTCAAAAGCAATTCCCGCTGCGGCTAAAGCTTGCATTTGTTCGCCGACAGCTCCGTAGAGACAGGGATCGCCTGAATGGAGGCGGACGACGCTTTTGCGATCGCGCACTCGTTCCACCATCAAAGGTACAATCTCTTCCAGCGTCTTATCGGCAGTTTGGATAATTTCAGCATCCGCGCGCACCCCCTGCAAAATTTGCTCTGGTACTAGGGAATCAGCAAACAATATCACATCGGCCGCAGCCAGTAATTTTTGAGCCTTAACAGTCAATAAATCGGGATCGCCCGGCCCTGCACCCACAATGTATACCCCTGGCATGAGGGATTCAGCCTCTGTTAAACTCATTGCTACTAAAAAATTTGCTAAATTTGCCTGCTTTTCCTGATGCACCTCTTTCGGCTAGAAGTAAGGGTTGGTAGATGCACCCTGGTTTGAACCCTAGAGATTACTCTCTGGGGTTTTTTTATGGCTCTTCAGGCGATTTCTGAGTGATATCTGCCCGATCGCATTTAGGGGAAACAACATCCGGCAAAGCTCGATCGAAATAATAAAGCCAAGCCAACCCGCCCAAACCTAAAACAATCCCAGTCAAGCTTACCATCTGCGCCGTCCGCAGCGGCCCGAACATCAAACTGTCAGTTCGCAACCCTTCAATCCAGACTCTACC
>DMYK01000288.1 GCA_003483675.1 Microcoleaceae cyanobacterium UBA11344 | reverse complement strand
GCCCATTGAAAAAGAACGAGTTATAATCGAGCGAGTAACGCCGATAGAAGCGGGTCAAGTAGTTTATGTTGGCGAAGCTGAAATCAAATAATCATCAAAATAGGCAATAATGTGCCTAAATGTGGTAAAATTGTGTTGGTAAAGTCTAAAAGTATTTGAAAATGACCAGCACGATCTCCGACATTACAGTAAAAACGATCGCAGGCACTGACAAGCTGCTAGGAGAGTACGCTGGCAAGGTACTCTTGATCGTAAACGTAGCTTCCAAATGTGGCTACACGCCTCAATACAAAGGACTCGAAGAGTTGAATCAGAAGTACGGCAATGCAGGACTCTGCGTTTTAGGGTTTCCCTGTAACGACTTCGGCGCTCAGGAACCGGGAACTAACTCAGAAATCGTCAATTTCTGCACTACAAAGTACGGCGTTAGCTTTGAATTATTTGATAAAGTAAGCGCTCAAGGCAGTCAGCAACACCCGCTGTATGCTAAGCTTACCAGTTCAGTCGCTCCGCAGGGCGAGGTTTCTTGGAATTTTGAGAAATTCTTAGTTAGCAAACAGGGTGAAGTTGTTGCCAGATTTCCCAGCAGTGTGGGCCCGGATTCGCCAGAATTGATTGCTGCGATTGAGGCAGAATTGGCGAAGTAAGAAGTCATTAGTCATTAGTCAGTAGTCATTAGGCAGAAGGCAGCCAAAGTAGGGTGCGCACTGCGCACCTTACCGCTAGTGGATGATTCGATTTATTTAATGGGAGAACTATTTAGTGGAAAATACATCTGGGTTAGATTTAGCTATAGGTTTAGTGGCGATCGCAATTTTGGGAGGCGGCCTCGCTATGCTGTTTGTCGGGATGGCATCGTTCCCTAAAGAAAAATAAAAATAATTGCATAATTGTCAGTAAATTTAATTTGAAAATTTTTCAAATACAGCAATGCAAACTACCGAAAACACCCTCAAAATTGCCCTCGCGCCGGGGAACTTGCGCCGCGTTCACCACATCGCCTTAAATGTGCGGGATATGCAAGCTTCGCGGCACTTCTACGGTACGATTCTCGGCTTACAGGAACTAATCGGCGAAGCAATTCCGGCAACTTTAAAAGAAATGGTAGCCGCCGGCAAAGTTGCAAATTTTATCACTCCAGATGGTACTGTGATCGACTTATTTTGGCAGCCAGATTTAGAACCGCCAAATCCAGACCCGGAGAAAGCTTTTACCCGCGCCAATCATTTAGCCTTTGATATTGATCCGCAATTGTTCGATCGCGCTTTGGAAGTGATACACTCAAATCAAATTGCGATCGACAGCGGCCCAGTCACTCGCGCTACCGGACGTGGCATTTACTTCTACGATCCCGACGGATTCATCATCGAAATCCGCTGCGATCCAATTAATTACCCTTAATCAGCGCGTGTTTGTAGTCAGGACGACTGTTAGATCCCCGACTTCTTTGCAGACGTAGCGCTTTTCCACCGCATAATATTCAATTTCTCCTGCTAACAACTGGTGCAGATATTTCAGCTCCAATTTCCCATCTTCAGGGTGAGTAATCTCCTGAAATCTTTTACCGATTAATTCTTCCCTCCCGGAGCCCAAAAAATCGCAAAGTTTTTGATTGACTAACAGCAACTTGCCCTCAAAAGGGCAAGGAAAAAGAAAGGAATTTTGGCGGCAGCGCTCCGGTATGGTAAGCGGAAGAACTTGCTTCTACTTGACCTTTTGCTTCTGCTTCGGCCTTTGCTTTCAAGTTCGAGTCCGATTCACAAGGGTTCTGAACTGCTGTAACTACAATCCACCGGCCTGTATCTGGGTCGCGATAACTGGTGAAAGGATTAATTTTTAGCGGTGTACTGCAAGGTTTAATCATGTCGATGCACTCCTTTGATCCTGATAATTTGTGTACTGCCGAGGCAGCATTGCGATCGTGATATTAGAGGCAGCCACCGGGCGGTATTCAGGATTCGACTTTCGGTAGATTTTTTTATTGGTATCTCAAAGAACTAAAATTCTTGTCCGATCGCCATTTTGCTTTCCGAATGCCTCATGCCCACTTACGAATGCCACAGGCAAGCCTTCTACTGGTTGGCGACGGTAGCCTTACTATTACCCAATTGCGTTCCTAGGAGCAATCCCCCACCCCCCCTCAAGGGGCTGAGGTGCGATGTCTGAATACAACTAGGTACAAGATCCAGCACTCGGCGCTTCTAGGTAATAAATGCATTCTAGGCGGCTCTCAAATGCAGCTTAGTGACGGTTGGCCTCTATAAGTGCGATCGGGATCACACTTATATTGGGAATTGGGAATCACCCATTCGCAATCACAAATAACAAATAACTACTCACAAATATCAACTTTTGCCTTCAAATGAACAGTAAAAGTAGAGCCAACACCCAATTGACTCTCAAGGGTAATATCGCCTCCCATGATCTGGCAAAACAGGCGGCTAATTGCCAATCCCAAACCCGTGCCCCCGTACTTGCGAGTAGTCGAAGCATCCCCTTGAATAAAAGGTTCAAACAAACCCTGCTGCTGAAACGCAGACATTCCAATCCCTGTATCAGCTACCCGCAAATAAATCCAATCGCTGCTACCTGCTTGTTCCCGAGTCGCGCTCAGCAGAACCGTTCCTGCTTCGGTAAACTTAAGAGCATTCGAGAGTAAATTGAACAAAATTTGCCGCACTTTAGTCAAATCAGCATACATTACTCCCAAATTTGGAGAGCAAGACACTTGCAATTGATTGCGATTTTTTTCTACCAAAGGGTGCAAAGTTGCGACGACTTCTTCTATTAAATTACGGAGGTCAAAACTTTCTAAATAAAGTTCCATCCGACCGGCTTCTATTTTAGAAAGATCGAGAATATCATTAATTAAAGTCAGCAAATGTCTGCCAGCGCCGGAAATTTTGTGAAGGTCTGGAATCAAGTATTTTAGCCCGTCATCTACGGCAATTTCTTCTAAAATTTCGCTGTAACCGATAATCGCGTTGAGTGGTGTCCGCAGCTCGTGGCTCATATTAGCAAGAAAGGTGCTTTTAGCTCTCGAAGCTGCTTCAGCTTTGTGTAGGGCTTCTTGCAAAGCTATTTCGGCTCTTTTGCGCTCGGCAATCTCGATGCGGAGCAGTTTATTTGCCGCCGTGAGTTGAGAAGTGCGCTGCTCGACAGTGATTTCTAGTTGGGATTTGGCTTTGTGTAGGGCTTCTTGAGCTCGTTGGCGTTCAAATCCTTCGATCGCCAGCGCCACCAAATTTGCCAAAGCATCGGCGAAGGTTCGCTCGGACAAACCCCACTGGCGGGGCGCGCCGATATGTTCGAGAGAGAGAATGCCGACGATGTGACCGCCCAGCCTAATCGCTACATTTAAGATTGATGAACTCTTCGGAAACATACTAGGCCCAGGAAAGGGCTGGGATTGAGTATCCTCCGATTCCCTGTTTTCCTGTTCGCTGTCGCATCCGGGATCGATTGCCAAATTTAAATTGTTTGCCGGCATTTCCT
>DMYK01000494.1 GCA_003483675.1 Microcoleaceae cyanobacterium UBA11344 | reverse complement strand
AATAAACTAAAAACCTTCCCAACACATCATATCAAACTAATTTCTTACAGTCATCGCCAAGGCAAAGGTTATGCCGTCAAAAAAGGAAGCGAATATGTAGATGCTGACTGCATTTGCTTCATGGATGGCGACTTAGCTTACTCCCTCGAACACCTCGAACTATTAGTAGCAAAATTAGAAGAATTTGACGTGGTAATTGGTTGCAGAAACCTCGATAAAGACAACTTCCGCAATCTTACCTTAATTAGAAAAATCTCAGGCAAGATATTTAACTTTCTTTCGCGAAAAATCCTCAATCTGCCCTATAGAGATATGCAGGCTGGACTCAAAGGATTTAAAAAAATCCCTGGCAAAGAAATATTCAAGCGGCAGACAATCACAGGATTTTCCTTTGATGCCGAACTACTTTTTTTAGCACAAAAGAAAGGATATACAATCGGCGAAATTCCTGCCAGAGTTTCCGAACAACACTTATACAAAGTTTCTCAAGTAAATATACTTAAAGATTCTCTACAAATGTTCTCCTGTTTGTTAAAAATTCGCTCTAATGATCGCGCCGGCAACTATGAATAAATACATTTTATTGAGCTTTGACATAGAAGAATTTGACATTCCCGAAGAATACGGTCAACCCCTAGAAGAAGACATCAAATTTGCAGTCTCTAAAAGAGGCTTGTTAAATGTGATTTCACTTCTGGAAAGATTAGATATCACTGCTACATTTTTTGTAACTGCGAACTTTGCACTCCACAACCGAGAGATAATTAAGCAACTTTCAGAACAACATGAAATTGCCTCCCACGGTTTTTACCACTCCCAATTTTCCCCGGATGATTTACACAAATCCAAGCAAACCTTAGAATCTATAACTAACACTAAAGTCACCGGCTTCAGGATGGCAAGACTTCAGCCAGTTGACGACGCAGAAATAGAAAAAGCAGGCTATGAATACAACTCATCCATGAATCCAACCTACATCCCTGGTAGATACAACAACCTATCTAAACCCAGAACTGCATATTATAGGAATAAATTGCTCAACCTTCCTATTTCAGTCACTCCTCTGATCAGATTTCCCCTATTTTGGTTGAGCTTTAAGAATTTCCCCCTGTCAACGATACAATTAGCAGCCAAGCTCACCCTAGAAACAGACTCTTATCTAAATATCTACTTTCACCCCTGGGAATTCACCGATATTTCTCAGTTTCAACTCCCCGGTTACGTCAAAAAAGATTCAGGTAGCAAAATGGTTAACAAATTAGAAAAATATCTTACTTGGCTGAAAAACCAAGGAAAATTTATTTCTATTTCCGACTTTAAGAAGAACTTCATTTCACCTTAGCAAAAATATCTGATTCCGCCAAAAATATGAAATTAAAACCTCTCGACTACTGGCAAAATCAAACAGGATTGCGTCAAGTTATAATCATAGCAGCCACTTTTTTTACAGTAGTCTTAGCTTTGAGTATAATCCATTACGAGAGCTTTTTAATCACCTACGACCACGGCCTATTTAACCAAGTATTTTGGAACAGCTTACAAGGTAAATTATTTCAAAGTTCCCTCTCCTCAGCCGCCTCCAGCGCCTCGCTGATGGACAGACAACTGTCCTATCCATCCTACGTCCATTAGGGCAACACTTTGTCATTGATTTTTTACTTTGGATGCCACTTTACGCCCTATTTCCATCTCCTGTTACCCTGATTGTATTGCAAGTAACTTTAATCGCTGCTGCGGGAATAGTTTTATATTTTTTAGCAAGACACTATCTGTCTGTTCCCATGTCAGTAATGATAGTAGCTAGCTATTATGGAGCCAATGGTGTCATCGGGCCGACGCTGGGCAATTTCTACGAACACTGCCAAATTCCTTTATTTGTATTTAGCTTGCTTTTAGCATTAGAAAAGCAGCGTTGGGTGTTATTTTGGATTTTCGCAGCTTTAACTTTAGGCCCTCGCGAAGATGCGGGAATTACCTTATTCGGAATCGGAGTATATTTAATTTTCAGCCGCCGTTACCCGCGCACTGGTGTAGCTTTGTGCGTCCTGAGTTTTAGCTATGTTTCGCTGATAACTAATACAGTCATGCCGATGTTTTCCAATGACAACTCCCGACTTTATTTAGCTAACTATTTTAGAAAGTTTGTCACAATAGAAAATCCTTCAACTCTACAATTACTTTGGGCAATAGTCACCCAACCTCAAATCATAATTCAAGTATTTTTTGCTGATTTAGAAAGTTTAGAAAGGCGAATTAGATTTGTTTTGGGTTTGTGGCTACCACTAGGCTTTATACCTGTTGTTTCGTTTCCAGCTTGGGTGATGTCAAGCTTTCCTTTGCTAGTTCTCCTGCTGCAAGTAGAAAATAAAGCAGCGACTTCTATCAGTACTCGGTATACGTTGAGTTTAGTTCCTGTTTTGATTTATGCTACAATACTGTGGTGGTCGGAGCATCCAGAAAGATTTAAACCAAGGCTACACCGCTTTTGGAGTGGATGTATCGGATTGTCGCTATTGTTTACTTTGACTTCCAATCCGCATCGAGCTTTGTATTTCATTTCTCCTTACTCTATCCAACCTTGGGTTGATCAATCTTTAAGCGCTCAATTGGATCATGCGGCTGACTTAAAAACAGTTTTTAATTCGATTCCAAAAGATGCGAGTGTTTCCACCAGCAGTTACATAGTTTCGCACCTTTCGGGGCGCAGGAAAATAATTCGTTTAGAAGTGATGCAGTTGCGAGATGAAGATGGAAAAACAGTCGATGTTGATTATGGATTGCTAGATTTGTGGCAGTTGCAGCAGAATAATTTAAAAGCTCCGGTCGATCGCGGTAGAGTTAAAGGGGGAGTGCGTTTTGCAGACGAAGCTCTGCGGCAGGGAACTTACGGAGTTGCTCAAGTATTAGATGGAGTGGTTTTGATTCAAAAAGGCATAACTTCTAAGCCAGAAGTTTTGTCGGCTTGGTTGAAATTGCGACAAGAAATTGAGCCGTTTATGCAAAAGTAAACAGAAAAGAAGTCAGTAGGTACTGTCGATCGCCCTTTGCGAGTAAAATTGTCAGTAAAGCTCGATCGACCCTGTTTGAATTCTGCGTTGAGCATCTAGCAGCCCAGAAAATCATTAAGAATTATAACCTAGGTCAGTCGAGCGGGTGATGCCGGCTGGGGAATATTCGCGACCATACTCGAATACAAGGCCCAAAAGGTTTGCTATACTCCAGAATATAGAAGCAATTAACCCTTTGAAAAATTTCAGGCCGGAGCTATGACATCCTATGCAACCTCCACAGCAAGAGCCGAGATGAGTGAGATCCGGCGCTTGAAAAATATACTGCCCCCTGAACTCCAAAGTTGGGTAACAGTAGAAAAAACCATAGAAGTTAATCCCACCTTGATCCGCAGCGAAGAAATCGGCAAAGATCAGGTAGAAGTACAAATAGACCTGATCCGCTGGGAACAACTAGCAATGGATCAGCGCAATCTACTGTTTTGGCACGAAGTCGCCAGAATCCAAAACGACACCATCCCCAGAGACGGCTGGGAAATGGCTGCCCTCGCCATCGGTTTAGGTGGCGCAGTCGGCGAACTTTGGGTGCAAGACGGCTTGCTGCTGGTACTAGCCCTATCCCTATGCGGCATCTCCGGCTGGAGGCTGTACCAGAAAAACAACGGAGAAAAAAGCTTAAAAGAAGCGGTAGACGCGGACGAAAAAGCCCTCGCCCTCGCCACCCGCTTCGGCTACACTCTCCCAAATGCCTATAAAAGCCTCGGTAGCGCCTTAAAAACCCTGATCGAGCAAACCTCCAAAAAGCAGCAGCGCGCTAAATACGAAGCCCGTCTCCAAGCCCTCAAACGCAACGCAGCCAAAGCCAAGGCCAAAGTCAAACCCCTGGAGCGCGAAACTTCCCAGTCAGAGAACGTCTACAATTCGTAAGCTCTGGTAAGTTGTCTCGTCGCAGCAGCAATTCTCAGGAGTAATCTTGGGCATCCCCCTCAGAGTCGGTATTCTGACTCATCGGTGGGAAGATGTCAACTAGGCACTGTTGATCCTTCGACATCTCCTAGTTGGCAAGCAGATTGATACCTAAACCATCGATCGGTTGACCTGTTAAAATATAAAGTTTGTATAAAGCTAGCCTTGTGTTAACAATAATATTTGGTAAAAATCGATCGGCTAGGACAGAATAAGCTATATACATTAGCTTGAAATTTGAAACCAGGACTTCATGGTCAGCCAAACCCCAGAGGCAGATTTTCGGGTAACATATTTGGACGAGATTCCCTCGGTTCACATCCCCGTGCGCTTAAGCGTACTTGAAGCGGTAAACTTCAAGACAACCTGCCAGCAACTTTTCTCTGGAAGCACCGTTCCCAGTAAAATTGTCCTAGACTTCAGTCAGACCACGTTCATAGACAGTAGCGGGATCGGTGCCCTCGTCGGCAATCTCAAATTTGCCAAACAGCGGGGCAGCGACTTAGTGCTCCGAAGCCTTAAGCCACAGGTGATGGCAGTATTTGCTCTTACCAGCCTAGATCAAGTGCTGACGATCGAGCAGCCCTCTGCAACCGGAACCCCGAAAGAGACCAACCGAGCG
>DMYK01000497.1:3363-6497 GCA_003483675.1 Microcoleaceae cyanobacterium UBA11344 | reverse complement strand
AATCAATACGGTTTAGTTAAGCCCGATCCCCCCTAGCCCCCCTTAAGAAGGGGGGAACAAGAACTTACTCAAAGTCCCCCTTCTTAAGGGGGATTTAGGGGGATCTAGACTCAGGTAAAAACGAGATTTATCAGGGCTTTCAGGCTTAAGTTGACACCAATGGGCTCTTGGAGTGTCCCTACCCGGATCTAAACTTTTAAGAAGTGGTACAATATTTGTTGCCACTCTGAATATTGTTTAGATAGAATTGTTTTTTTGGAGATTCCAGCTAACAAATTATGAACAGCAAAAATTCTAAATCAAGCAATTGGATGTTGCTAACAGCTTTAAGCGCGATCGCATCTTCCACCCTTTTCTTACCTCAAGCAACATTCGCTCAAGCCAGCAGTTTAAACAATTCCCAGCCACTCCAAGACTTTCAAACTAACGACAATCCCGACCCTTTTTCCGGCCGCAGCAGTGGAACAGGACTATTTGATTTAATTCATAGATCCAGATTGGGAGGCGGCCGCAGTATGGATGAATTTACATCTGAACAGCGTCAAAATTTAAACGATGCGGCCGCCGAATTTCGGAACAAACAGCGCCAAATGCTGCAAAACCCAGCAGAAGCTGTGACAACACCAGGGGCGATCGCACCTACTGAAATTACCGCACCTGTTCCTTAAATTCCAGAATACTCTCTTATTCTTAGTCCGCGCAGGCGGACTTTGCTTGTGTAGACGCGGTTTCAACCAGTCCCTTAACAAAACCCCCAAACACCGCCATACCGTAATATTTCCAAGGAACTGCGATCGTCTCAAATCCAGATGAGGCCAGCATTTCCAAATGTGTATTCATTGTAGCCAGTCGATCGGGATTGGAATACCCATAAGAGACACTCATTCCCACATTCGCCCGAATTGCTGCCAATGTTTCCCCCTGATTTGCAGCCCACTCTTCTCGCGCAGCTTGATAAATATCTCTCATTGCCGCCGATTCTGCTAACATCGGATCAGCATTCCAAAAACAGCCATCAGGATTTAAACTTTCACGAATGCGTTGAAATAACTTCAACTTCATCTCATCATCAAGATGGTGAATTGCCAGAGATGAAATACAAGCATCAAATCGATCGCCAAAACCAGAAAAATTGGGATTATTCGCCCATTCTCCGAAATCCATTTCAATTCCACTCCATCTAGCAGCATATCCTGCGGACTCTATTTTACTGCGGGCAAAATCAAGCATTCGCGGCGAATAATCCAGAGCAACTATTTCCGCAGATGGGTAGCGTTGGAGAACTTTTAAACTAAGTTCTCCCGTACCGCAACCCAGTTCTAAAATACGGTGGTTCGCACCACTAATACAACCTGCTAATACATCCAGCATTTCGTCATATTTCGGCAAAAGTCGCCGAATGCCGATATCAAAATCCGCAGTATTGACAAAAACTTCTCCCGGAAATATTTCCTTGTTTACAAGTGAGGCAGTAGAATGAGAATTCACGATCGCTAGCCATATATTACAATCACTATCTTAACCCAGATCGTGAAGACTTCTGACTTCTTCTCTGCTGGCGGGCAGATTAGTCAGTGCACTGTCGGTTTAATTTGTTTATTATATTATTCAGGGGCCTTCTAATAAATCAGTAGTCATAAGTCGTGAGTCAAAAACTAAGAGTTAATGACAACTGATAACTGACAACTGACAACTGACAAATAGTAAATAGTAAATTTTATGTCAATACGAATTTTCTCATTCTTAGGTTTTTTCAAATCTCGATTGTCTAGGCAAATCGCCTTGTGGGTATTTGCTAGCATTCTGGTAATAGAGGCCATTATTTTAGTTCCCTCTTATTTTCGGCGCGAAGATGAACTATTAATGCAGCTAGAACAGGTATCTCGCGCCACTGTTGATTCCCTAATATTTTTGCTCAAACAAGATATGTCCGATCGCAATGTATTGCAAGCAAAAATTAAAAACCTTACTAAGGATTCTACAGTAATTTTAGGATTATCTATTTACCAAGCTGACGATGGGCTAATCTATACAGTTGGCGAACCGCCAGAAATCAGTTTAGAGGAACTAAAAAACGATGGTATTGTTCGCAAACACAATCTCGATGGCCAACGCTATGATATTGCTTGGAGTGAGCGACATTTGGGAGGTGATTACATATTAATTGTTCGCCACGATGCTTCCTTAATTCAACCTGAACTTTACGCATTTATCGGGCGCATTGCTATTCTTGTAATCATTATATCAGCCTTTGTGACTTCTGTGACTATGCTATTTTTAGGAGGTACAGTAATTGCACCTATCTTGAGACTGCGCGATGACTTGATAGCTGCGGGAGATGCTTTGAGCAAAGATCGAGACAAGCCAGATTTTTACTCTTTTTCAGTCAAGCGCGATGATGAATTAGGAGAAGTAATGCTTGCTTTCAATCAAATGTTTTGTCGAGTATATGACGAAATTGCACAGCGTAAAAAAGCCGAGAAGATATTGCGTGCAGAACAAGAAAAATCCGAACGTTTATTATTAAATATCTTACCAGAAATGATTGCCGATCGCCTAAAAAAAGGTGACAGCAACATTGCGGATGGATTTGCCGAAGTCACGATTCTTTTTGCAGATATTGTGGGCTTTACCGAAATATCTTCCCACACATCTCCTCAAGAATTAGTCGAATTACTTAACAAAATATTTTCAGCATTCGATCGATTGAGCGATCGATATGGACTGGAAAAAATCAAGACGATCGGCGATAATTATATGGTAGCAGGCGGCTTGCCAATGCCCTGTACAAATCATGCAGAATCTATTGCCGAAATGGCCCTGGAAATGCAGCAAGAAATTATGAAACTTAGCGGAGAATGTGACAAACCTCTTAAGATTCGCATTGGGATTAATACTGGGCCTGTTGTAGCAGGTGTAATCGGCACCAAAAAGTTTATTTACGACTTGTGGGGAGATGCTGTCAATACAGCTAGCCGCATGGAATCTCAGGGAATTTCTGGTAAAATTCAAGTTAGCGATTCAACTTATCAGTTACTGTGCGATCGGTATTTATTGGAAAAGCGCGGTACAATCAATGTCAAAGGCAAAGGAGACATGACGACTTATTTGCTAATCGGCAGAAAATATTAAAA
>DMYK01000497.1:0-3351 GCA_003483675.1 Microcoleaceae cyanobacterium UBA11344 | reverse complement strand
GAAGTGACGATCGCAGAATACCAGCTAACCGCCGAGTCTTTCCGAGCAGGAACATGGCATCACGACGTCTCCCAAAATCGGGACGCACTGACGGCTGCCATGCCCCGCAACCCCGGTAAAATCCTAGATATAGGGTGCGGGCCGGGACGAGACTTAGTGGCCTTTAAGAGCCAAGGACACACAGTTGTGGGCTTAGATGCAACTCCAGCATTTGTAGAAATAGCAAAAGAGTTGTCAGAGTGCGAAGTTTTACACCAATCTTTTCTGAATCTAGACTTACCAAAAGCAGAGTTTGACGGGATTTTTGCCAACGCTTCCCTGATTCATGTTCCCAGAGATGAGATGATAAAAGTGCTAAAAGATTTGCACAAAGCCCTAGTTATTAACGGCGCAATTGTGATGTCAATGTGCCGAGGAAATTGGGAAGGCTACGACGAACGCCCGACAGGAAAACGCTACACTGCAGGATGGGAATATCACACTTTAGAGCCTTGCTTAGAACAAGCAGGATTTGCAATTATCAATCACTACTATCGCCCACCCAGTTTACCACGCGAAGCTCAATCTTGGGTAGTAATAGTAGGGAAAAAAATCTCATGGGAATTGTGAATCACTCCCCACTCTTCCTCTGTGCTCTCTGCGCCCTCTGCGGTAAAAGAAAAAAAACTAATTCACAAATTGACAGAAGATTATTATATAATGATCCCTAGTCAAAAAAACCAAATTCTGCACAAACTACAACAAAATTAATATGACAGAGAGAACCCACATTTTTCTAGCCGGTGCTAGCCGAGGCGTTGGTTTAGAAATCGCGAAATGTTTGACAGAACAACAGATGCAAGTAACAGCACTTTTGCGATCGCCCAATCCCAGCCCAGAATTAGCAGCAATGGGCATCAAAGTCGCTCTGGGCGATGCTTTGGACACGGATGCCGTGCTCGCAGCGATGACAGGTGGCGAACCGATTTATGCCGTAATCAGCACAATTGGCGGCTTACCAAAAGATGGAGAAAGAGCAGATTATTTAGGCAACAAAAACTTGATTGACGCAGCTGTCAAAGCAGGAGTGCAGAAGTTTATTTTAGTGTCATCAATCGGTAGCGGTAACAGTGCCGCTGCTTTGCAACAGCAAGTTTTGGAAACTTTGGGCCCAGTTTTAATCGAGAAGGAAAAAGCCGAAAATCACTTGATAGCAAGTGGGATGATTTATACTGTAATTCGTCCGGGCGGACTGAAATCGGAACCAGCAACGGGCAACGGTGTTTTAACAGAAGATTGTCGAGTTGCTGGAACAATTCATCGGGCAGATGTAGCGCAGTTAGTTTGTCGGTGTTTAGTTTCCGATGTTGCTAACAATAAGGTTTTGTCGGCGGTAGATCAACAAATGGTTTATGGTAATCCAGAATTTGAAGTGTTAAACTTTTAAGGGCGGATTTAAGGTGCAATAATTCCTGATTAACCAGCCCCCGCGCCACCATCAATCACAATCTGCCTCTTTCAAAAATACCGTAGGGGGCGGGTTCACAGACAATAATTGCCGAAAACGCATAATCTCGTAAACCCGCCCCCACCCAACCGCAAATCTCCCATCCAACGGCAAATCTCAAGAATCAAAAGGCTTAATCCACGATCGCCCGATCGCCCAATCCAAGAAAAAACCGGCGATCGCAAACAATAACACACTCTCGACACTCCGAACCACAAAGGGCAATAACTCCTGTAGGGCTGGCATTTTCCCCGCCTCAAACAACAATCCAGCATCCAACTGTCCAAAAGCCCGCACCAGCCCAAAAGCCAACACCACACCCGATTTGAGTTGCGGATTAGTATCTCGGCGAATCCCATAGCGGTAGGTGACACCGAATAGAAAACCGGCCAAAAGTGCGATCGACCCTTTGAAAGCAAAATTTAGGTCGATCGCCCTTACCTGCAATCCCGCCAGAAAATCCAACCTACGGGCTCAAATTAAGCCATTAACAAGGGCGATCGCCCCAAAACCCCAAAACATCCCAAAAGCAGCAACAGCCCCTGCTTTCAAAGATTCTAGGCGTTCAGCCGCACTAAAACTTGACGAATCCTTCACAGCGCCCTCATTTCAAAAATGGCTCAAATTGACTTATCATAAGGTTTGGAGTCAATTTGTACAGTTTGTTAAATAACTATGGATATTTTGTCACTCGGTTGGGTTTCGTTGCTAGTTCTGTTCTCCTTCTCAATTTCAATGGTAATTTGGGGACGCAACGGCTTCTAGATTTCAGAATAGCTTGTGGGGCAGACGTTGTGAAGTACCCCAACTATAGCAAAGCTTAGTTAGGGTACTTCAAAACTATTCATTTTCCATTTCATCCGGATCAGGTAGCAATGGTTCAAGCAATCCTAAGAGTTCTGGGATATCAGTTTGAATAACATCCCATAGTGTGTCGAGATTGACTCGATCATAATGATGGGTAAGAATGTCTCTCATTCCAGCAATCTCTCGCCAGGGAACTTCAGAATGCTGGCTCCGAAATTCTGCTGACAGTCGCTTAACAGCTTCTCCCATGACAATGACTTGATAAAAAATTGCAGATTGCTTTTCCTCATTGATTTCCAATGCAGATTTATCGATTTCCTCAGCAAATTGCAAGACTCGTCGTATAGCGCTGACGATATCTAGTAATGAAGCCTTATCTCTGCTAGCCTTATCTCTGCTCATAAATCACCTGTGCTGTCTGAAGAATTTCAGGGCGACGAATCCAATTTTCACTCGTTTCGATAGATTGTTTGATCACAATATCTACGGAGCGCCCAAAGCGTGTTTCCAGTTCGTGTTGGATTTTGGCAAGAGTTAACAATCCCTGGCGTGCTGTGGGTGCAAATTTTATGAGAATATCAATATCGCTATCTGCTTGAAAATCCTCGCGCAACACTGAGCCAAACAGTGCCATTTCCACAATTTCCCACTGTTGACAAAATGTAGAAATTTCGATTAGGGAGAGTCCTAATCGTTCTTGGATTTTGGGATTGAGCTCCGCTAGTATTTTTTGCATTTCTTGTTCAGTTTGTAGAAGACTACGACATAATCATAACTTTCCCAGGACTGCAATTTGATGATTTTAACAATCAAAGTTAAACCAAACTCAAAAAATCAAAGCATCGAAGAACAACCAGACGGCAGTTTAATAGTACATCTCAAATCGCCGCCAGTCGATGGCAAAGCCAATCAGGAATTAATTGTATTATTGTCTAAAAAGTTTAAGGTGCCGAAATCTTCTATATCAATTAAGTGTGGTCTTTCCTCCAAAAATAAACTTGTGGAAATTCCAACATAGGACTGACGCACTGGTGGCCAGAAACCGGGTTTTTACCGAA
>DMYK01000498.1 GCA_003483675.1 Microcoleaceae cyanobacterium UBA11344 | reverse complement strand
AGCCGAAGTTGTCGGGGATCTAAAATCCGACGTCACCCATCCCAAATTAAGGGCGATCGGCCTTTTATTTCCTACAGCCTAAATCTTAATCCATAAATTATTGTAAAAAAAGTACCATAGTTTGATAAAATGAGAGTTTTGCAGTCAATTACCACTTGCATCGCAGGAGACAAGCACTATGGCCCGTATGTATTACGACACCGACGCCAACCTAGACCTATTAGCCGACAAAACCATTGCCATCATCGGCTACGGCTCTCAAGGACACGCTCACGCCCTCAACCTCAAAGACAGTGGCATGAACGTCATTGTCGGCTTGTATCCCGGCAGTAAATCGGCCGACAAAGCCACCGCAGCAGGTTTAAAAGTTCACCCAGTAGACAAAGCAGCAGCAGCCGCTGACTTCATCATGATTCTATTGCCAGATGAAGTGCAAAAAACCGTTTACAAAGAACAGATTGAACCGCATCTTTCAGCAGGAAAAGTTCTGGCATTTGCCCACGGTTTTAACATTCACTTCGGCCAAGTTGTTCCCCCAGCCGATGTAGACGTAGTAATGATTGCTCCCAAAGGCCCCGGACATTTGGTGCGGCGGACTTACGAACAGGGAGAAGGTGTTCCCAGCTTGTTTGCCATCTATCAAGATGCTTCTGGCCAAGCGCGCGATCGGGCAATGGCCTATGCTAAAGGTATCGGCGGCACTAGAGCCGGCATACTCGAAACCACTTTCCGCGAAGAAACCGAAACCGATCTTTTTGGCGAACAAGTAGTTTTGTGCGGCGGTTTAAGTGCTTTGATAAAAGCTGGATTTGAAACCTTAGTTGATGCCGGATACCAACCCGAATTAGCTTATTTTGAATGCTTGCACGAAGTCAAACTTATCGTTGACTTAATAGTAGAAGGAGGCCTCGCCAAAATGCGCGATAGCATCTCTAATACCGCAGAATACGGCGATTTAACTCGCGGCCCCCGCATCGTCACCGATGAAACCCGCGCCGAAATGCGGAAAATTCTCAGCGAAATTCAATCAGGCCAATTTGCCCGCGAATTCGTTCTAGAAAATCAAGCCGGCAAACCAGGATTTATCTCAATGCGCCGTCAGGAAGCAGAACATCCGATTGAAGAAGTTGGCAAAGATTTGCGCGCCATGTTTAGCTGGTTGAAAAAGAACTAAGTCAACCAACTTAAAAAAACAGAATAGCCAGATATAGCATTTCTCAGTTGAGTGAAGTACAGATGTCCGGTAGGGACTTAGGCACTGCCCATTGGTGTCAACTTAAGGCTGAAAGCGTTGATAAATCTCGTTTTTACCTGAGTCTAGATCCCCCTAAATCCCCCTTAAGAAGGGGGACTTTGAGTAACTTCTTGTCCCCCCCTTCTTAAGGGGGGCTGGGGGGATCTGGCTTTAATAGTCAAACAGCAGTCTGTGACAGGGTTTGACGTTAAGTTGACACTAATGGGCTCTTGGAGTGTCCCTACAGCCGTCTGCCGTATTTCATAGAATTGAAAACTGCTATACCCGACTTCTTGAAAAAGTTGGGTATCTAACATAATTCTTGTTTTTTCCATCAACGGTTGGGAGTGGGAGTTTTTTGTAGTTCGTCAAGTTCCCGTTGCCTTTTCTCGTTTAAATCCCTCGGCTTCACCCAACTCGGCCACAGCCCGACTACGAATTTTCGACTTGTCAGACTGGCATTTCTTGCAGGTTTCGGGAGAAAAGTCCAACTGTCACCATAGGTGATAAACAGTGCTGTTACCAGTAGCAACAGCGGTATGACATTTTTTTTAGGCATAGGAGTTTCCGAGTAGAGTTTGTGAAATTGCTTTACTTATATTTTGCCCTTTAACAGCCATAAAATATCGCTAATAATTTATGGGAATTGGGCAGGGGGCATCGGGCACGGGGAATTGGGAATTGCTAATTGGTAGTAAATAACCAATAACCAATAACCAATAACCAATAACCGACTACTTATTCTGCTGCATGAAACTTTGCACGACTGCATTAGCTTCTGGGGAAATCTCTGTCATCAGCCGCACGGGAATTGCGGTTGTAGATGCAAATTGCGCGTATTCTGGTGTTAAAAAGATGGCATACTTGTCAGCATCATCGGTCATTTGAGCGGCCATTGCTAAAGTTATAGCTTTAATATAGTTGCGAATGCTAACAGCTTGGTCGCCGACTACTTCATCTCCGGTCATCACTGTACTTGGTCTGCCAACTTGCTCTAAAGTTGTACTCGGATCTTTAACGCTGAGGTGAGTTCCGCCCACAAAACCCACCAGCCATTTCGGAGAGGGAATTTTGGGGAAGCCGATAATTTGTTCCCTGAAAGCGGGTGTAGTTTTGTCTGCTGAAGATGCGACTATTAAGGTGGGAATTTCAATCGCACTTAAACCAGTTTCTCCAAATAATAAAGAAGTTGTAGGATTCATGGCGATCGCCCTTTTAATCCTGGGCTCGCGCAGTTGATAGCGTTCTTCTGGTAATCCGGCCGCCTCGCACTGCATTCCTTCGCCGAAACTTAAAGTAATTAAATCCTCCTGACAGCGCTGTCTGAGACCGCTTAGTTGCAACTCGGCACCGGCTACGGACAAAGCAGTTGCGCCGCCGAAGGAATATCCCACGATCATCGATCGCTCGATCGCGATTTTCCCCTGCAAATTATCATCAGTTTGGTTGAATTTTGCCAATTCATCGAGTACAAAACTGATATCTTTGGGACGGTCTAAAAACTCTTGAGGTGCGATCGGCGGCGACTTACCCGCGATCGCAGAATTCGTGTTGCTTTCGTTGCTTCCCGGATGTTCCAAAGCAGCTACCACATAGCCGTGAGACGCCAAATGTTCGGCTAAGTAGCGCAAATCGGTACGCACAGAACCCAAACCGTGAGAAAACACGATCGTCGGTTTGTCAATTGTCGCCGCCCGTGACCAATAAACGTCAAGCGGAATGTGCCGATTGCGGGTGCTATCGTTTAAATCTAGCCTCATTACCCGCACCGAATGAGGCCCAGGTTGAGTCGGATCAATCGGCAGCTTCAGCGCAGGTTTAGAGGCTGCTAATTGAGGTGCGATCGCGACCATAAACCGCTGAGTTTCCCAAAAACTCCTATTCAATTGTCCCATAACTGCGAAGGCTCGATCGAGATCCACCACTACCCGCCTATCTGGATAATTTTCAATAAAACTCAGTACCGACAAGCCTTCGGGCGCTTTCGCTCCCAAAACTAAGGCCGATCGCAGCGCTTCGACTCCCGCACCGTCGCGCCTGGGTATTACCGTAGTCAGATCCGCCAGAATCGCAGTACCAACGTCAGTATTTAGCAAATTGCTCAAACCGACCACATTCAGGGGAATTTTTGCTTTCAGCGCCCCAAAGATTTGACTACGCTGTTCCCCAGACAACAGATTAGCGTATGTTTGCAAGCGATCGGGGACTTTTCCCGTTTCCACGAGCGATCGCAAATCAGCAACAGATATTGACAACTCCAAAAATCCTTTGCGAACAACCACCGTTTCCGCCACTTTCACAGGGTTTGCGATACCGCTGAAAGTGTCGGCCATAACGCTAAACATACTTACCAGGGACGACAACCACTTACATCCTAATTTGTTGCTCATTTTTACTCGATCGCAATTCTTAATATATCCACAATCACAATACTCTCAAAACTTTTCTGGTTCTGGAAAACTATGGCTTTCTGCCGATAAATCCCCGTGGACACCGCCAGCAAATGTAGCAATCGCCAATAAAATTTTACCTTGCAGGCTTTACCTACTGCCGTTGCTTGCGCCTCGCAAAATCTTTCCGACTTTCCCTGTACTTACGTGGTAATTTCTATTGAGTATATTTACGTAATTTGTACTATGATCTTCTCTGATCAGACTCTCTCTTGCCACTGTCAAATTAAAAATTATAATTGATGCTGCTGCTTTACTCAGGCTGTCTGGCTGAGGTAAGGTAACAAGTTCGATCGCCTTGCTATCTCGATTATTGACAATGGCCCCCGGTATGACACAAGAAGTGCGATCGAAATTGCTGTCGCCCTTGTTGACAACCAGCAGCAAAAAGTCCCGGATCAGGATTATCTATTTCGCACTCGATTGTCGCCGAAAAGCACGGCGGCACGCTTGAATGTAACTCAGCAGCAGGAGAAGGAACCGAGTTTATAATTGAAATTCCGCTGTCTTAGGTGGTGTCTCTGGCTTGATTACAGGAGGCAGAGCAAGAGAATACATCACCATATGCTCAAAATTGGGAAATTCAGCGAAATTATCCCAAATATTGAGAAATATTCCTGATATTGTGCTTAACCTAGATACCATTTATGTAAAAAAAAATGAGTGTGATTAATATGGGATAGATCGATCGTTTGACTGAATGCAAGTTCAATGCTAACATGGCTAAGTGTGCTAAAATCAACTATAAAATACAGGGAGAAAAACAGTGAGTTTTATATCCAACAACCCCACAGTCAGCGGCATCAAACTTGCCGACCCCAACCCAACAAATTCAAATAATGTCAACTACACCGTCACCTTTAATGAGAATGTTAGTGGAGTAGATCCCACAGACTTTACCCTGACATCTACAGGGCTAATGGGTGCAAGTATCACGGGAGTGACAGGTATCGACAACACCTACAATGTAAGTGTTAACACTGGCACTGGTGATGGCATCCTAGGATTAAATATCGTTGATGATGATTCGATTACTAATTCCCTATTTGTCCCATTAGGAGGGAACGGGGATGGCAACGGCAACTTTACAGGAGAGACTTATACAGTTGATCAAACTCTCCCCACTGTCACCTTTGACCCAGTTACTCCCGATCCCCGGAACAGTAGTGTCAGTACAATTCCCATTACTTTCAGTGAACCTGTAACAGGCTTTGAAATAGCCGATTTAAGTCTGACTCAAAATGGAGTACCCGTTCCCCTCGCAGGGGCTACCCTAAGCACTAGGAACAATACTAACTGGACGTTAGACAACCTGACGGGATTAACCAGTAGCGATGGCAATTACCAACTCTCCCTCACTGCTACTGCTTCTGGTATCGCCGACGTGGCTGGCAATTCTCTGAATACAAATGCTAGCAATACTTGGAGCTCCGACTTCACTTTGCCGATCGCTTCTACCAGCTTAACCAATATCAACACAGCAGGTGGGACTAATTACAATTTCACTGTTACCTACAGCGACAATACAGCCGTCAACGTTACTAGCTTAGATAGTAATAATATCCTCGTCACTGGCCCCGATGGCAAAAGCCAACCGGCAACTCTAGTAAATTTCACGCCTCTAGGTAATGGCACTCCCCGCGCCGCGACTTACTCATTTATTCCCCCTGGTGATGCTTGGGATACGGCAGATAATGGCATTTACACAGTACAACTACAAGCTCAGCAAGTAAGCGACACGGTTAACAATTTTGGTGTAGCTGGCAATTTGGGGACATTTACAGTCAATATTGCACCGAC
>DMYK01000080.1:11770-13945 GCA_003483675.1 Microcoleaceae cyanobacterium UBA11344 | reverse complement strand
TTCCTCCCCCCTTACTAAGGGGGGCCGGGGGGGTTCTTCTCCCCACTTTGAAACCATCACCGAACTCCTCACCAATCTCGACACAAATCTCTGCCGCAGCCTGCTAACAGAAATCCTCCCAAACCTCACATTATTAGACCCAGCCTGCGGTTCCGGCGCGTTTTTAGTCGCAGCAATGAAAACGCTAATTTACATCTATTCAACAGTCATCGGTACAAGCAAATTTTTAAATGACCGCTACCTCAATGACTACCTAAAAGACATCGAAAAAGAGCATTCATCACTTAACTACTACATCAAAAAACGAATTATTAGCGATAACCTCTACGGCGTGGATATCATGCCCGAAGCAGTGGAAATTGCCAAATTGCGACTATTTTTAGCCTTAGTTTCTGCCGCGCAGAATGTCAACGACTTGGAACCGTTGCCGAATATTGACTTTAACATCATGGCCGGCAATTCCCTGATAGGATTACTGCGGGTAGATGATGCAGAATATGAAGGAAGTGGAACTCAGTTAAATTTGTTTCACAAGACATATAGACAAGTATTAGAGGAGAAAAACCGTCTGATTTCTATTTACCGTGATGCGACTACCTATAGCCAAAATTTGCAGAGTTTGCGAGATGAGATTTCCGAAAAGAAAGCCTCTGCTATCGAAAACATTAATAAGATTTTGTTGGAAGATTTCAAGCAATTAAAAATTAAGTTTGAACAATCACAGATTAGCGGTAAGCCGATTAAGCGTAGCCTTTCTATAGCTGATATAGAAGCTTTGAAGCCTTTTCACTGGGGCTATGAGTTTGATGAAATTTTGCATCAACGGGGCGGTTTTGATGCGATTATTACCAATCCACCTTGGGAAATTTTCAAGCCAGATGCTAAGGAGTTTTTTGCGGATCATAGCAATTTGGTGACGAAAAAGAAGATGGATATTAAGAGTTTTGAGAAAGAACAAAAGAAACTCTTGCAAGATACAGAGGTTTCTAATGCTTGGTTGGAATATCAGAACACTTTTCCTCATATCAGTGCTTATTATCGTTCAGCGGAACAGTACAAAAATCAGATTTCGATTGTGAATGGTAAAAAAGCAGGTACGGATATTAACCTTTATAAACTTTTTGTAGAGCAATGTTTTAATCTCTTACGCAGCGGTGGCGAGTGTGGGATTGTGATTCCTAGCGGCATTTACACTGACTTGGGTACTAAGCAACTGCGGGAAATGTTATTTAGTCAAACCAAAGTCACGGGGTTATTTTGTTTAGAAAATCGTAAAAATATTTTTGAAGGAGTTCATAAGAGTTTCAAAATAGTTGTCCTTACTTTTGAGAAGGATGGGATAACCAGTGAGTTCCCCTCAGCTTTTATGCGTCTTGATGTGGATGAACTGCAAAGGTTTCCTAGTGCTGATAGCTTGCAAATTAGCATTGAATTAGTGCGGAAGTTATCTCCTGACTCTCTGTCGGTGATGGAGTTTAAAAATGAGGGAGATATTCGGATTGCTGAGAAAATGCTGCAATTCCCGTTACTGGGCGAACAGATTGAGGGGAAATGGAATCTGCGGTTAACTCGTGAATTTGACATGACGAATGATAGTCATTTATTCAAGCAAGAACCAGGGAAAGGGAGACTGCCACTTTATGAAGGGAAAATGATTCATCAGTTTACTCATCTATGGGGTAAACCTAAGTATTGGATAGATGAGGATGAAGGACGCAAAGCATTATTGAAACGCAATGAAATAGATCGAGGACAAAAGCTAGATTATCAAACTTATCGTCTGGCATTTAGAGATATTGCTAGTAGCACTAATCTACGAACAATGATTATGACTATGTTGCCAAGAGAAGTTTTTTGCAATCATACGTTGCCAACAGTGGTCATCAAATATAGCCAACAGCTACAACCAGATTATCAAGCTGAACTCTTTTTTATGTCAGTGATGAATAGCTATGTAATTGATTATGCTTTTCGACAGCGAGTAACAACACATCTTACTTTTTTCTTCATTTATCAAATGGCTGTCCCACGATTAACAACTGGTGACAAATACTTCACCGACATCGTACAGCGCGCCGCCAAACTAATCTGCACCGCCCCAGAATTTGACGAATTAGCCCAAGAAGTCGGCTTAAACTCGCATCGAGAAGGCGTTACCGATGAAACAGAACGGGC
>DMYK01000080.1:0-11725 GCA_003483675.1 Microcoleaceae cyanobacterium UBA11344 | reverse complement strand
TACATTTTGACTACTTTTCCGATCGTGCCAGAAACCGTGAAACAAGCAGCATTAGCCGCCTATCGCACCTTTCGCGGGTGAGTCAAGAAACCGGGTTTTTTCGCGTTTCTGCACGGTGTAACGAAGTTTTCTGGCAAAAACCCGGTTTCTGAGTACCTCGCGCGTGAGTCAAGAAACCGGGTTTTTTACCGAATCTGCGGGTGAAAACCAAAGATTTTCGCAAAAACCCGGTTTCTGATTCCTCCACTAAACCAGATTACCAACATTCAACTTACCGAGGCGCTTCAAAATACTCAGTACACTGTACAAATCATTCCCCGGATTGAAAAGGTAAAACTTCCGAGAAAAAGCATACTGCGGTGTTTCTCGCTTAACTAATTTGACAAATAGAAAATCTGCCCCATTCATTAACAATCCGTAAGTAGGTCGATCGCTATTCAGATTAGCTAACATATACGCCAGCAACTGCGGAATCCCTACTTCCAAAGAAAACGCCGCTTGCTTGGACTCGACAACTACTACCCAAAACTCCTGAAACAAAGCCAAAACATCCAACTGTCCCCTCACGATCATTCCTTCATCTTCGTCAATAATTTCTACAGACTTTTCTGAAGTAACGTGAAAAGGAGAAAGATAAAAATTTGCTAAATCCAAAAGGGGAGACAATACTACCATTTTGACTGTATTTTCGAGTAGCGGGGGACGTGAAAGCAAATTCCTGTAACTTGCTTTCACTCTGTCTAATCGCTGTTTTTCAGCATCATTAATTTCTGGTAAATTATCTTGCCACTCTCGGAAAAATTGGTCATCCTCGACTAATTCAATTTTGAATTGGCTTTCCAAATCGTTCAGCGCAATATTTCGAGCTTGAATTGTTTGTACCATCGTTTTACACTAAGTTTAAAGTCTATACAGATTGTGCAGTCAAGTGGTCATTACCCACCTATAGAATAGATGGAAATGACCTAATTGCTGTATCTATTAGCTCTTGATTTCCAACACAGAAACTCTCTTTTCAAGTTCTAGTATCCTCTGAATTATTGGTAAATCTTCTACAGAATCTAGATGACTAGCTAGAGCGCTGACTATGACATCAGTTTGAGATATGCCCGTTTGTTGAACATATCTTTTGAGCTTGCTAAAAAGACTACGGGGAACTCTCACAGCTATTTGAGATTTCTTACTCGGAGATAGCCCCTTGTGTTTTGGCTCTATACTTAATGGTTCCACTGCTTCAGCAGGATGATATGCCTGTGTAGGGTTATCTACTTTGTAAGCTTCATAGTCATTTTCACGAAGTGTGAAAATTCGTCTGATAAAACTATGATTTCCAGTAGGAGGGGCATCATCTTCTAATTCTGCATACCCCACTAAAGTTTGACCTTGCTGAAGCTCTGAAAGACGTTTTTTAGAGACTCCTTTTCTGGTAGAAAAATCTACTTCGCTCTCTCGCACCCAAGGCATTTTGCTGATATCTACAAGCCAGACAATTTCGGCTTCGTGCATTAAATTCTGGTCGCTGACAAAAGTGCTCATAGTTTTTATTTCCAGTATCTTTACTAAGAGTAGCACGCATGGCAAAAAATAGCAACTGAATGGCAAATTTTCATAAAAATAACTGACCACCTCCTCGCCCCGCACCCCGCACCCCCACCGGCCCAGGGCTGTTTCATTCTCAGTAGGGGCGGTGCCCCCGTGCCCGCCCAGAGGTCTGAAACGCTAATTTGATGGTTGGTGAGGGGGTAGGCACGGGGAGTAGGGGTCGCACTACCCCTACAAAATCGCGGTTTTTCCGAGAATGAAACAGCCCTGCCCACCGGCCCCAATTCCCAAAAAAAATGTAACAACTTGTAAAGTATAATTAAACCGAAGCGAACACAGAGGCCAAGTAATATCAGATGCGAGTTGCGATCGCCGGAGCAGGCTTAGCAGGACTTTCCTGCGCTAAATATCTTACCGACGCGGGCCANNACCCCGATCGTCCTCGAAAGTCGGGATGTACTCGGCGGCAAAGTAGCCGCCTGGAAAGATGCAGATGGCGACTGGTACGAAACCGGCCTCCACATCTTCTTTGGTGCATACCCGAATATGCTGCAACTCTTCAAAGAACTTGACATNNAGGCTGCAATGGAAACAGCACAGCATGATTTTCAATCAGCCAGAAACCCCCGGAACCTATTCCCGGTTTGACTTTCCCGACATTCCGGCTCCCTTCAACGGCGTCGCAGCCATCCTGGGAAACAACGATATGCTCACTTGGCCCGAAAAAATCAGTTTTGGCATCGGTTTGATTCCAGCCATGCTTCAGGGTCAAAAATACGTCGAAGCAATGGACAAATACTCCTTTTCCGAGTGGCTGAAAAAGCAAAACGTCCCCCCCAGAGTCGAAAAAGAAGTATTCATCGCCATGTCTAAGGCGCTCAACTTCATTGATCCTCACGAAATATCCGCAACCATTCTGCTGACAGCCCTCAACCGCTTCTTGAAAGAGAAAAATGGCTCGAAAATGGCCTTTTTAGACGGTTCCCCCACAGAGAGGTTGTGTCAGCCGATGGTAGACTACATAACTGAGCGCGGTGGCGAAGTGCGGTTGAATGCACCCATCGGGGAGTTTTTGCTCAACGATGACAACACCGTGCGCGGCTTCCAGATTCGCGGGGTAAAAGGGGCAGATTCAGAAATTCTGACGGCCGATATTTACGTTTCTGCGATGCCGGTTGACCCGCTGAAGCTGATGATGCCGGAACCTTGGGCTAAAATGGACTATTTCAAACAGCTCGAAGGTCTAGAGGGAGTACCCGTGATCAATGTACACTTGTGGTTCGATCGCAAATTAACGGACATTGACCATTTGCTGTTCTCGCGATCGCCCTTGTTGAGCGTCTACGCCGACATGAGCAACACCTGCCGCGAATATGCCAACCCAGACAAATCCATGCTGGAACTGGTACTCGCACCAGCCAAAGACTGGATCGGCAAATCTGACGAAGATATCGTCGCAGCCACAATGGTCGAGTTAGAAAAACTCTTTCCCGATCAAATCCCAGAACCGGCAAAAGTGCTCAAATATCACGTAGTCAAAACCCCTCGTTCCGTCTACAAAGCCACTCCCGGCCGCCAGGAGTGCCGTCCCTCGCAAACAACTCCCATTAGCAATTTCTTTCTAACGGGGGATTATACAATGCAACGTTATCTTGCGAGTATGGAAGGTGCCGTGCTTTCTGGTAAGCTGACAGCGCAGGCTATTTCAACGGCCAATAAAAAATGAAAAATTAAGAATTTTTCATAAAGACGTAAAAGAATCTCCCGTTTTCTAAACGGGGGAGTGTCAATTCTAATCTTTAAATTTCTTATTCTCGGATGCTGCAACTGTCAAAACTCCAGTGCATGAGAACTCTGGCCTCTTTGGATGAATCCTACGAACTCTGTCGCCAAGTCACCGCGAGTTATGCCAAAAATTTTTATTTAGGCACTCAACTCATGCCCGAAGCCAAGCGTCGGGCGATTTGGGCGATTTACGTCTGGTGCCGCCGCACCGACGAACTCGTAGACGGCCCTGGTTCTGATGCCACAACGCCTGAAACCCTCAATTTGTGGGAAAAACGCCTAGAATCGGTGTTTGCCGGCCACCCCCACGACGATTTAGACGTAGCTTTGGTGGATACGCTTTCTCGTTTCCCGATCGACATTGGGCCGTTTCGAGAGATGATTGCGGGCCAGCAAATGGACTTGTACCGCAGCCGCTACGAAACTTTTGAAGAGCTCAATCTTTATTGTTATCGGGTAGCCGGTACTGTCGGGATGATGTCGATGTCTGTGATGGGTGTGGACGAATCGAGTCCCGCTACTAACTGGAATTGGCACTGGGACAGTCAAATTCCCAAAGAAGAGGCGATTTCCCTCGGTATCGCCAAACAGTTGACTAACATTTTGCGCGATGTCGGAGAAGATGCCCGCCGTGGCCGCATTTACATTCCCTTAGAAGACTTAGCGCTGTTTAACTATACCGAAGCAGATTTATTCAACGGTGTAATTGACAACCGCTGGCGGGAATTGATGCGCTTTCAAATTCAGCGAGCTCGCAAATTATATACTAGCGCCGAACCGGGAATTAAAGTGCTGAGTCCCGATATCCGCTGGACTGTTTGGGCTGCTACGATGCTTTATAGCAGAATCTTAAATGCGATCGAACGGAATCAGTACGACGTGTTCCAGAAGCGGGCCTACGTTACCAATTCTCAGAAATTGCAGTGTCTCCCCGCCGCTTGGCTGAAATCCAAAATTCTTTAGCCCAATGATATTGCTTCTATTATCTTAGTCCCACTCTGCTGGGACTTTGTTTGTGGAGGATCGGAATTCTATGCGGCGGGTTCAAATTTTGTTTTCTGAAGTTTTGCTTCTAAAGTTTGAATTTGTTCTCGGCGGGCTTCTACTTCAATGAAACGACGAGATAATGCTTGACTTTGCAAAGTGAGAGATTGGGGCCACTCTTCTGCTTTCTCAGCTTCTAGCTGCAAAAAATCTGGTGTAATACCTGTTGTCAAATACCGATCGACTAATTGGAGTACCCAGTTTGTAGCCGATCGCATCTTCAAAACTTCGCCATTTTCCCCAATATCTGCTAATACTAAAACGCCTTCATTTAAAACATTTTGAGCAAAATCGGGCGGTACTGTCAAGACAGTTTCTTCAAAAAGCATCGCCCAAGTCTCATCAGAATTTTGGTAAGCCAGCAATTGCAGACTTATCTCGCCTAAAATTTCCTTCTTTTGTACTTTAGCTAAATATAACATAAGGGTAATTGGGAATTGGTAATTAATAATTGCGGCTTCGTAATTGATCATATTTCACAAGCCTTGAAAACTACCATAAAATTTTTGTAGGGGCGGGTTCACCAACCATTTACGGTAAAAATGAATAATATTATAAACCCGCCCCCACCAACAATAAAAATGTACGATGAATTTATGGCTGAGGAGGGCGGGTTTATGAGATTATTTGTGAATTTCATAGATGGTTTGTGAACCCGCCCCTACAGGATTGTGGGATGTTTTTTATGAAGCAAGGCTTCACCATAAACAAGAATGGCAATAACCTGGTGAAACCGGGTTTCTTTCGAGATTTATCGTGACCAAACAAAAAATCTCGTAGAAACCCGGTTTCTCGCCCAATGCGCGACTAATAACTGCTGACTACTGACTGCTGACTACTGACTAATGACTCCTTAAAACAACTTTAGCCGATCGCGCAAAATTTCCGCCTGTTTCTCCGCTTCCGCCAAAGCATCCCGCGCCACCTGAACAACTTGTGGATCTGCTTTTTCCACAAACTTCTGATTAGTCAAACGTGCCGAAGTGTGCTTAATTTCCCCTTCTATCTTAGCCAACTTCTTCTCCAACTTACCACGCAACGCTACCAAGTCCACAACTCCAGCCAGAGGAATCAATACCTGCACAGTACCGATAACCCCAGCAATTGCCCCCCCCTTACCAAGGGGGGGATTAAGGGGGGGTTCTGCATCCAAACTAGCAGTAATCGTCAGATTTTCCACCCTAGCCAAATCTTTAATGTAAATGGCTCCATTTGAGATAATTTCGCGTTCTTTTGCGCTGTCGCTTTGCAAAATCGCCGTCACCTTAACTCCCGGCTTAATATCAGTATCAGCCCGCAAATTGCGAATAGTCCGAATCGTGCCAAATAACAACTCAAACTGCTGTTCTAACTCTGGATTAATCAGCGATTGATCCGCTTCAGGATAAGCTTGCAAAGCCAGACATTCATCCTCACCAGTTTGAGTCAGAGTATGCCAAATTTCCTCAGTAATATGAGGCATAAAAGGATGCAGTAGTTTCAGAATTCCTTCCAAGACAAAAGCAAAAGTTTGCTGTGCCGCTTTCTTAGAATTAGCTTCAGCATCCTGTTGTAAGCGAGACTTGACTAACTCAATATACCAGTCACAAAAATCACCCCAGATAAACTCGTAAAGTCCCTTCGCCGCTTCACCCAAAGCGTAACTCTCAAAATCATGGCGACTTTGCTGTACAACTTGATAATAGCGAGAAAGAATCCAGCGATCGCACAATTCGAGTACCTCAGCCGCCGGATTCCCCAATTGCTGCGGCGTCTGTCCCTCCAAATTCATCATCACAAACCGCGCCGCATTCCACAACTTATTAGTGAAATTCCGCGAAGCTTCCACCGTCGCCGACTCATGGGATTGTCGATTGTAATCCATCCGCACATCTTGGCCCGCACCCGCAGTTTCCCGCATCAGCGAATAACGCAAAGCATCAGTACCATACTTATCAATCAAAACCAACGGATCAATCCCATTTCCCGCCGACTTAGATTGTTTTTTACCATTTTCATCCAACATCAAACCGTGAATATACACAGTTTCAAACGGCATTTTATCCGTAAAATATCCCGCCATCATCGTCATTCTAGCAACCCAGAAAAAGATGATATCAAAACCAGTCGATAGCGTAGTATTAGGATAATACCTTGCCAAATCCGCAGTTTCCTCCGGCCATCCCATCGTCGAAAACGGCCAAAGTCCAGACGAAAACCAAGTATCCAAAACATCCGGGTCTTGTTCTAACTTGACATTTGCTCCAAATTGTGATAAAGCTTTTTCCCTAGCTGCCGCCTCATTTGTGGCCACAACAAAAGGAGTATGATCTGTAATTTCGCCGCCAGTTTCGCTAACAGCATACCAAGCCGGGATTTGATGTCCCCACCACAACTGCCGCGAAATGCACCAATCTTTAATTTTCACCAACCAATCGCGATAAACCTTAGTCCAGCGAGAAGGTACAAACTGCGGCTGATTGTGTTTGTCGAGAAATTCCAAAGCCTTATCAGCCATCGGGCGAGTCTTGACAAACCACTGGGTTGATAATAGCGGTTCTACTGGAACTTTTCCGCGATCGCTAAAAGGAACAGTATGTTTATAATCCTCTATTTTCACCAAAAACCCGTCAGAATCTAGCCGCTTAATTACATTTTTGCGAGCAACAAATCGGTCTTGTCCTTGAAACTCACCCGCATTTTCATTTAAAGTGCCGTCCTTATTCATGATATTGATAAACGGCAAATTATGACGCTTACCCATCTCAAAATCATTCGGGTCATGGGCTGGAGTCACTTTCACACAACCAGTCCCGAAAGTTGGATCGACTAATTCATCAGCAAAAATCGGAATTTCCCGATTCATAATTGGCAGAGTCAGAGTTTTGCCGATAAGATGCTTGTAGCGATCGTCATTTGGATTCACCGCCACCCCAGTATCACCCAACATCGTTTCCGGTCGAGTAGTCGCCACCTCCACAAAACCGCTACCGTCAGATAAAGGATAGCGAAAGTGCCACAAATTCCCATCAACTTCCTTACTTTCCACTTCCAAATCCGAGACAGCAGACTGACTAGCTGGACACCAATTCACTAAATAATTGCCACGATAAATCATCCCTTCTTCATAGAGTCGAACAAAAGCGGCTAAAACAGATTTAGACAAACCTTCATCCATCGTAAAACGTTCCCGCGACCAATCCGCAGACAAACCCAAACGCTGCAATTGATTAACAATAGCACCGCCCGATTCAGCTTTCCAATTCCAGGCCCGTTCCAAGAACTTTTCTCTTCCTAAATCATCGCGAGTTTTACCTTCAGATTTGAGTTGCTTTTCGAGAATAGTTTGAACTGCGATGCTAGCGTGGTCAGTTCCGGGGAGACAGAGGGTATTGTCACCAATCATGCGGTGATAGCGGATGAGTGCGTCAACGAGGGAGTTATTGAAAGCGTGGCCCATGTGGAGACTGCCGGTGACGTTGGGGGGCGGGATGATGATACAGTAAGGTTCGCCGCCTTGTTCTGGGTCAGCTTTGAAGGTTTGGTTGTCTTCCCAGTATTTTTGCCATTTGGCTTCGGTGGCTTTGGGGTCGTATTGGGGGGGTAGGTTTGCGGTCATGGTGGCTTGAGGGTTTGATCTTATTTATGATTGTGCCACAGCGGGGGGAAGAGAAGAGGTTTGAACCGCAGAGAGCGCAGAGGGCGCAGAGGGAAGAGTGTTGGGAGGGTTTTGGATTATGATTGTGATTATTGGTTTGAAAAGAGGAGAGAAGAGAGTTGGCAGAGAATCTCAATGAATTGAGTTACGCTGTGATTGGGGCGGCGATGGAGGTTCACAAGGAGTTGGGGCCGGGGTTTTTGGAAGCGGTATACGAGAATTCGTTGCGTGAAGAACTCTCGCGCCGGAGAATTCCTTTTGACCCTCAACCTACGGTGAATGTCCTTTACAAGGGTGTTTTGGTTGGGGAAGGCAGATACGATATGCTGGTTGCCAAGACTCTCGTTGTTGAATTAAAGTCAGTCCAAACCATACTTCCTATCCATGAAGCTCAAGTTATCTCCTACCTCAAAATGACTGGTTATCCTCTAGCCCTTCTCATCAACTTTAATGTCCGCTTTTTAAGAGAAGGAATCCGCCGCCTCATCCTCTCCTAACAAACCCTCTCATCCCTCCCCTCTCTGCGCCCTCTGCGCTCTCTGTGGTAAAATCCTCTTAAGAGCTATTTCACTTCTTTATAATCCACCCCATAACTCGTATCTCTTCCAGATAAATCAGTAGTTTTCCCCGTCAAAGTCTCCAAAGTTTCTCTCGTTTTACTCGAAGTAATTGTATTCAACGGTACGCCCAATTTGCTAGCCAAACCGGCCGCCACGCCCACACCTTGTCCTTGATAAATATTCACTGTCGCAATGCGCCCGACTGATACAGCCATACCGACATATCCAGATGAACGCCCGACAATTGCTAAGTTATTTACCTTGCTAGCCAAGGCACTTTCTATGCCAAAATTATACACGGGCAATCCTGGAATTCTCGATGACAAATCCTTGACTCCGCCCCGTAAATCGAAATCGTAGGAAAAACTGCCGATCGACTTTTCGGGCACTGTTCCTCCTTTGATAATTTCCTTCCCAGTCAGCGGTTCTACCACATCGCGAATATTCAAAGTTTGCCTGATGTAAACCTCGTCTGGGATAAATACTCTCACATCTTTACCTGATTTCTTTTGCAGCCATTCTTGCAGATATGACATTTCTTTGAGCATCTCAGGTGTCGGTTTTCTGTCGTTAGCTTCCATCTTCATTAGTTGGTCAACTTGATATTTAAACAGAAAGCCGTTCCACGACAGAGAATTATCTTGATAAACGCAAATATTGGCCTTGTCAAAAAAGAATCCTTTGTCTTGAGTAAAGGGCAGATTTCTGTCTACATGATATGCCGCTCCTAGGGCTACACTTCTGATATTATATCCGTCTCGGTAGGCTTGATAAATCGTACTCCAGAAATTCCTCATCCAGAATTCTGTACTCGCCTCATCTTTATATTTGGTAATGCTATATTTAATCTTTTCTACTAAAGGTGTGTTGGAAAGAATCTCATCTTCCATTCTGCGGAGGTCGGACATCGTGAGGCCGGTAATTGTCGGAACTATCGATATCGCTAAGGTTTCATTTTTAGATTTGATATTTTGCGATTCATATCCTGTATAATAGGATAATCCGGCTTTTCTTGCTAGTTCGGCATCTTGAGTTACGTCAATGTAAGAGTTAGCTTTGATTTTGACATTGCTGTCTTTTACTTCGGCATATTCAATTTTTTGATCGACTACATGAGGAGTTAGTGTTGAGTTAGAAATAACTTTAACATCGGCTTCTGACAGCATCTCTTTGAGAGCTTTATCTGCCGTTTTTGGTTCTAAGCAAGATTCGGGAACTTTCGCTTTGTCTAAGAATTCCCGGAAGCATTGGGCGTAGGGTTGGCGATACCAATCGGGTATTTTATCTAAATCGACGTAACCTAAGCCGCCACGGGTGAGTACGCCGCCTAAAGGTGTGCTTTCATGGTTCGATCGCACTACGGCTACTTTTCCGTTTGCGCCTAGGGTTTTCTTGGCCCAAATAGCTGCACATATGCCCGGTACTTCGTCACCATAGACTACTATATCAAAGTTGCGTTCTGGTGGTGTTTGAGGCGCTGCTGGGGGCTGGTGTGTGGCTGTTTGGCGCAGACTTTCGGTGTCTAAGGTGGCACTTGCTTGGTTTCGGTGTGCGATCGAATCNNGGGGAGTCAACTAAAAGTTTGATGGCTACAAAAAAGATGGCAATGGCGGCTAGTTTCTTGAAAGTAGGGGGCATTTAGTTGACTCGTTGATGAATTTGCATTACCTGAAAGTGCTGTTCAGGGTTTACGGGAATATAGCACGTTTGGGTGCTTTTGACACAAGTTTAATTTTTCCGGGAACGGTTGTGATTAGATTATTGAACCGCGAAGACGCGAAGGACACGAAGGAAGAAGTAGGAAGAAGTAGGAAGAAGTAGATCATCTCTACTGGGAAGAAGTAAATTACTGGAACCTCCAAGCAGTTTAATGCTAAAATGTTTAAGGCAAGTTGGTCGATCGCAAATTCCTGATTTACCCGATCGCATTATTGCTGCTACTGGTTTGTATCTTATTCTACCCGTTATTAGTCGCGATCGGCTACAATTAAGTTCAGAACAACAATTAAGTCATTTTAAAGATACAGACAAAATGGAAAAAGTTTTTGTACATCCTGACTGTCCTTTTTCAGCAGACACATTTAGGTTATTGGCACAATTTTATGAAAATCCCAGCTCGGATTTTTACATAACACATAAAAAAGATTTCTTAAAATATGTAGAAGAACCAGTAAAGTATATTTTAAGCCAGGTAGAAGAGCAGTTACCTGATTTTATTAAAAAGCATATAAATATTAAGTATGAGAGCTGTTGCGTCATTGATTCATCAAAATATCCGGTATATATAGTAGGCTATATGGTAGGCTACTGTAGTTTTAACAGTATGATTCCTCTCGAAGCTCCTCAGTTAATGTTAAAAGTTGAAGAGCGGAGATTAATTTTTGGTTTGGATCTAAAAGAAAATGTGTTTCAGTTAATGCTATATAACTACAAAGAAGAGTATAGAGATAACATTGATTTTATCGAAATCCTCAAAGGTTATGATTTTAGTACCAAAGGTCATTTTTATTTAGAATCTAGCTGGAGAGACGAAGAATTTGATGATAGCGAGCATTTTTCTTATGAATTTGATATAGAGGATGTTAATTCCCAAATGGAATCTAAAAACAATTTGCATGAGTTATTAGAAAATATATTAGAAAATATTCCTATCGATTCACGAGAATCTAAAAAATTTGAAGGTGTTTTGTTTGGAAATATTTTTGCTGGCATATCACTTGAATCACAACAAATATTAGAGCATTCTGCCAAACAACTAAGTTATAAAATAGCGCAAACATTTAAAAAAATATTTCCATTATTTTTAATGTCTAGTCTCTACGATGACCCGGATTTACCTCTTCTACTAGATGAATATCTTTCAGTCTATGAAAAGGAATTTAATCCAGTGTATCACCTAGAAAAAATTTCAACAATTACAGGTTTTCAAACACCCCAACTAACCCGATGGATACAAGCCATTAAACGCAAAGGCCAAGCCATCATCCAAGGCCCACCCGGAACTGGCAAAACCTTCATAGCCGAAAAACTTGCCCAACACTTAATCGGCGGCGGTGACGGTTTCTCAGACATTATCCAATTTCACCCCGCCTATACCTACGAAGACTTTATCGAAGGCCTCCGCCCAACAACTCAAAACGGACAATTAACCTACTCA
>DMYK01000020.1:965-4519 GCA_003483675.1 Microcoleaceae cyanobacterium UBA11344 | reverse complement strand
AAAGAGGGCTGGCTGGATAAATCCTGCAACGCCCTTTCATCCCTGGACGAAAGTCACAGGGTTTTCAGGGTATTTCTTATAATTATACCCAGATTCCCGACTTCGCAGAAGTTGTCGGGAATCTAAAAAAAGAGCGTTTTACTGAATGGATTCTAACTCCGGGCGATCGCACCAACAAATCAAGGAGACAGTCGCCACACCTTAATCGTGTCATCAAAACTGCCACTGACGAGAGTTTGATCTTGAGGATTAAAAGCCAATTCTACCCAAGTAGAATGACCCTTAAGCGTACCAGCCATTTCGCCAGTATGCGTCTGCCACAGCTTGATAGTTCCGCTCAAATCGCTGCTGGCCAACTTGTCCCCGTCGGGACTGAAAGCTAGAGACTGAATGCGATCGGAATGGCCAATCAGAGTCCGCAACAGAGAACCGCTGGGCTGTCGAGATTCATTATTAGTGCTGATATCCCAAAGCTTCACCGTCTTGTCCCAACTGCCGCTGGCGAGAGTTTGACCGTCTGGGCTGATAGCAAGAGACCAAATCGCCTCAGCATCACCCCTGAGAATCTGTTTCAATTCCCCAGTCCGCCAATTCCAAAGTTTGATGATACCATCGCTATTGCCTGTCACCAGAGTTTCTCGATCGGGACTGAAAGCCACCGACTGCACCTGATCGGAAAGCCCTTTAAAAGTTTCTAACTCAACTCCGTCGTCTACTTCCCACAACTTCAAAGTGTTGTCCTTACCGACACTGGCAATTGTCCTGCCATCGGGACTGAAAGCCACCGAGAACACGCCATCTTTGTGTCCATCCCAACTCCGAATCAATTGGCCGGTGTAGAAATTCCACAATTTAATTGTATTATCAGCACTACCGCTGGCGATCGTCCTGCCATCGGGACTCACAGCCACCGACCACACCGGGGCCAAATGTCCGGCTAAAACCTTCAGCACTTTGCCGTGACGCTTGTGCAGCAGGCGAATTGTCCCGTCGTTATTTCCACTGACTATCACCCGGCCGTTGGGGCTGACAGCCACAGCCCAAACCGGGTTTTTGTCCAGAGTCGCCAGAGTTCGCACCGCAGCAGGCTCGATCGATGTCTGACTCTTGAAATCCTCCATTGGCGGGGGATTGAACCGAATTTCGGGAATAGCAGCAGGTTCTTGATAAGTGAATGCCTGCGGTTGCTGAGACTGGAAACGAGAGCCCAACACCAGGGATACCAGGACACCAACCGCCCCAGCCCAAGCGCCCAAAGTCCACTTGGGCTGGCTGAGAATCAGATCCACGGGTGCGGGGCCGTATTTCATGTCTTTGAGGATTGCTGAGGCTGTGCGATAGCGTTTCGAGGTTTCGCGGTGCACCATTTGATCTAGAATGCGGCCTAGTCTAGCCGAAACCGGCACTTTCAAATAATGCCGCCAGGCCCAATCATCTGCTTTGAGATCAAACAAATCAAAGGGCGACATTCCCGTTAACAAATGGATGCAGGTGACACCCAAACTGTAGATATCGCTGCTGGGAATAGCTTGACCTTTAATTTGTTCTGGGGCCGCGTATTCAGCAGAACCTGTCACCTTGTCTGTTTTCAGCGGCCCGCTGTTAGCAGGAATTGCCGCGCCGAAATCGACTAAAACTAGACCCCCCAAACTTTCTGTTTCTCCCAAAGCTGGCAAAGCTTGGGGGGATTTGCGGTGAACAATATTGTCCGGTTTGATATCTCGGTGAATCAGTTGATTGTCGTGAACAAATTGCAGTACGGGCAACAATTCGCTCAGCAGATACCAAATGTGAATTTCTTTAAAAACACCTTTTTCTGAGAGTTGAGTGGCCAAATTGTGGCCTTCGATGTATTCTTGTACCAAATACTGGCAGCCGTCTTGTTCAAAAGATGCCAGCAGTTTTGGTATTTGGGGATGTTTTCCCAACTCGTCGAGCACTGAGGCTGAGGCGCGAAATGTCCGATTTAGCTGTTTTTGACCGTCAGCGACAGTTTCTGGCTCGAAAAATTGTTGAATGACGCAACGGGGTTGAGAAGGTTGGTCTTCATCGACTGCTAAGAATGTGTGGCCAGCGAGATTTTGACCGAGGGTGTGAAAGACTCGGTAGCGGCCTTTTAGCAGCAAATTCGACCCGCAACTTTTGCAGACTGTCGCGCGATCGAGATTTTGGGGGTTCTGACAATGGGAATTGATGCAGTAACTCATCTGTTTTTCCGCTGGATACCCCCATCATACTCAGGGCTGGTGGGGGAGGAAAGCGGGGCGGTGCGTGCCGCTTCCTGTGGACAAATTAGATCCTTGCAATAACTTAATATATAATAATTGTTTCATCCAGTTTTTCGCCACAGTTGTCAGGCGCGATCGCGCGTAAATTATTGCTGACTTTCCTGCGAGCGATGTTTAATAGGTCGATCGCCCCCTAGTTGTGAGATTGTTTGGGGGGACTAGCATTACGTTATACTGTCATTCATTCCGAAAGCTCCGCTCCACTGCGTTGCGATCGCTGCGGACTGTTTGATAACTTGTTCAATATTCTCGAACCACTAACTACTAACTTCTAACTATTAAGTATGCCACTAATTCGCGTCCCCAAATCTTGGGAAATTCTCGATCGACAAATTACCCCAGAAACAGTGTTTCTCAACCGTCGCCGCTTTATGACCAATTTAATCGGTGCCGGTGTCAGCGCTTCACTCCTCCCACTTGCGGGCTGTAAGAGCAATTCTGCATCAAACGAAGCTTTGAAGCAAACCGCAACTCAAGCATATTCCGGCTTAATCCGCAATCCCGCTTTCGCCGAAGTCGATCGACCAATTACAGACGAAGCCCTAGCTACAAAATACAATAACTTTTATGAATACGGCGGCACAAAATCTATTTGGGAAGCAGCCCAAGCCTTACCAACCGAAAACTGGAAAGTAGAAGTTAGCGGTTTAGTAAAAAATCCCCGCATTTACGATATTGACGAACTATCAAAAAAATTCCCCATCGAAGAACGAGTTTATCGATTTCGCTGCGTAGAAGCCTGGGCGATGGTAGTTCCTTGGGTGGGATTTCCGATGAAATTGCTGATGGCTGATGTCGAACCAAAATCTAATGCTAAATTCGTTCGTTTCACATCTTTTTACGACTCCAAGATTACTCCCGGCCCCGGTTTGATGTCGCAATTTTATCCTTGGCCATATACGGAAGGTATGCGAATTGAAGAAATGGCGAACGATTTAGCCTTTTTTGCAACAGGTTTGTACGGCAGAAAACTACCCAAACAAAATGGCGCGCCGCTGCGGCAAGTAATTCCTTGGAAGTACGGTTTTAAGGGTGCAAAATCCATTGTCAAAATTGAATTTGTCGAGAAACAGCCCGCGACTTTTTGGAATAAAATCGGCCCGAACGAATACGGTTTTGAGGCAAATGTCAATCCCGACAAACCGCACCCTCGATGGTCGCAAGCCAGCGAAAGAATAGTGGGGCCAGGTAACAGTTGGTCGTGGGAAACTCGCGAGACTTTGCCCTATAATGGTTACGGGGAATATGTCGCGAGTTTGTACAGTT
>DMYK01000020.1:0-923 GCA_003483675.1 Microcoleaceae cyanobacterium UBA11344 | reverse complement strand
AGCTACCAAGGAATTGTTAAATGGTAACAACAACATCAACTCCCGTCGAGCAGCAAGTTACCCCAGAAAACCGAGTTATTTTAAAAGGTGTCAGTTGGTCAACTTTTAAAGCATTGCTGGCGGATGTTGGGGACGATAGAGCTTGGAGAATTGCTTACGATAGAGGAGTATTAGAAATCAGAATGCCACTGGAAGAACACGAAGAACCCAAACGACTTATAGAAAGCTTTGTGGAAGCTATTGTAGATGAGCTGGAAATTGAACTTAGAAGTCTCGGTTCGCTGACTCTCGAACGGGAAGAGCTAAGTCGCGCTGTAGAGCCTGATTCCTGTTTCTACATTCAAAATGAATCTTTAGTTAGAGGCAGAAATATCAATTTGCCAAATGACCCGCCGCCAGACTTAGTAATAGAGTCGGATTACACGAATTCTTCTGTTAATAAGTTGACAATTTATGCCTCACTTGGCGTGCCGGAAATCTGGAGATATCAGCGGCAATCTCTGCAAGTTTATCAACTTGTAGAGGGGAAATATCAAAAGTGCGATCGCAGTTTAGCTTTCCCCTTTTTACCCGTTGCTGAAATTCCCGGTTTCATCGAACAAAGCAGAACTATCGGACAGCGTTCGGCTGTGCGGTTGTTTCGACAAAGAATTAGAGAGATTTTGCTAAGTCAAAGTTAACAGTTACATTGTAATTATCAAAAAACCTTCACATCTCTCCTTGCTCCTTCTCTGCGCCCTCTGCGCCCTCTGCGGTAAAAAAAATCCTTATTGTTCGCAAAACTCTGCAACTCTCGACCAAACTCGCTCCAACAAATCGGGAAAATTAACATCAAACCATTCAATTTCAGGATAAGCTCGAAACCAAGTTCGCTGTCTCTTCGCAAATTGCCGCGTGTGCAAAATAGTTAATTCTTTGGCTTC
>DMYK01000151.1:2208-8846 GCA_003483675.1 Microcoleaceae cyanobacterium UBA11344 | reverse complement strand
CGGGCTGTAACGAAATGTTCTGGGAAAACACCCGGTTTCTACCCCCCCGATCGCCCCCGCCCTCCAAACTCATCAAAAGCCCCCTCCCACTCAAATGTCATCAAATCTTGACATCTGTCTCAGCACCGCTCCCCAAAACCGGATAATGTCAATATTCCCTGACATTGTGATCCCCAAACTCACGAAAATGCGTATAAGTACCCAGAATTTAGGCAAAAGACCCCTTGACCAGACCACAACTTGTCTGCAATATTAAATCATGACAAAGCGATCCCAAAGAAATGTTGTAATTAAACATTTCTACAGGTCAAGCAGCGTGGGAGCTGCGAGCAACAACGTTGTAGTAGCATCGATCGCACTCACTAAATCGATCTGGTCAGTCAATAATCGGGGGAAAAGCTTTAGTTAGACCGGATGTAGCGCGCCGAAGCCAACAAGTTATAGCCCCCGCATTGGGGACTTAACTAAGTGAAAACAATCCAGGCTTCATAGGTTGGAGAGATGGGGAAGCTCGAGCATATTTGCAATTAAAAGAGTTTCGTTTCTCACTCATGTCAACACCATTGGTGTTACTAGAAAAACCTAACCCGCCATCCCCAATTACTGGAGAACCTACTCATGGTCAAAGAACGCCCACCATTAGAAGAGATGACTTTGCGGCAACTACGCAGAGTTGCTAGTGAATGTGGAGTCTCTCGCTACAGCCGGATGCGTAAGTCGCAACTCCTGGCATCTATTCAAGAAATTCAACGTACCAAATTTACATACAGTCCATCTCGTAAATTAGAGGCACAAGAAACAGTGGAAGCAGCAAAATTTGAACTAGGTCAAGACGATCAAACAGGCGGTCCTCTATCGTCTGTCGATGAAGGTTTAGCAGATTTGCCCAGTGGGTATGGCGAAAGCCGTGTGGTGTTGATGCCCCGTGACCCGGAATGGGCTTACACATACTGGGATATTCCTAACGATCGCAAAGAAGAAATGCGCCGCCAAGGTGGACAGCAACTCGCCCTGCGGATCTACGACGTTACAGATATTAACCTCGACATTCAAAGCCCGCACAGCATTCAAGAATATCCCTGCGACGAACTGGCCCGGGAATGGTACGTGCCAATCCCAGTCAGCGATCGGGATTATGCGATCGACATCGGCTACCGCTGCGCCGACGGCCGCTGGTTAGTATTAGCGCGATCGGCCGAAGTCCGTGTCCCCCCCATCTATCCCAGCGACTGGATCGAAGACCAATTCATCACCATCGGCTGGGAAGAAGACTTGCGTGGCAAAACTTTCGCCACACTCGTTCCCCCGGCCAAGAAAATCGCAAAAACAGCTGGCGCTTACAGCAACGGCAACGCTATCTACGAGCAAATCTTCGGCCTGGCCGAATCCGCCGAAGCCCTGCGCGTCGCTGGTTCCATCTTCGGTTCCATGCAACACGTCGCCGGTTCGATGCAACAAGTCGGCATCCACGAACAAGCTATCAGTTCCTACGTCTTCCCTTCCGGCGTTGGAATGTGGGCAGTTCCCACCATGTCCGGCCTCACGATGTCCGGTGTAGGTATGTCTGGAATTGGCTTCGCCGCCCCGATGCGCCCCCGCCAGTTCTGGTTAGTTGCTGATGCCGAACTGATCGTCTATGGTGCCACTGAGCCCGACGCGAAAGTCTATGTGGGCGGACAGCAGATCAAACTCAATGCTGACGGCACTTTCCGCTTCCAGATGTCTTTCCAAGATGGCTTAATCGACTATCCGATTTTTGCAGTAGCCGCAGACGGCGAACAAAACCGCGCCATCCACATGAAATTCGAGCGCGAAACCCCTGAACGTCGGACAAATACTAAAGAAGATGCTGTTGTTGAATGGCTGGGCTAACAGCAATGGTCGATCGATCGGGGGGCGATCCCGCAGGTTTGTGCCAATTTTTTAACCATCACAAGGCCTAACCCGGACATCTGATGATTTGCTAGGGTTAATCCCAGACAACAACCCATAACACCCCCTATACACCGTTATCCTGTTTTGAGGAGCGGTGTTTTTTGTATCGAGAAACAAGCTAGGGGTAGGGACGCAGGGCTTATTTGTGTCAACAACCAGGCTTAAATTCATCGTGACATCACTCCGCCCGGTCGGTACGTCGCGGACTAAGAATCACTTCTTAGGTTTCCTAGTTGTTCCCTTACGGGATTTCGACGACCTAGGCTGAGACATCTCAACCCCCGGCAAACCGTCTGCATAGGCATTTTTAATTCCCGACAGTCCATCGGTACTAATCAGTTCTATTCCCCTATTTCTAATCACTTGACTACTAGCAACATCCCTATCCGTTGTATAGCCACAATTAGAACAAGAATGAACTCTCACACTCAAATCCTTTCTAACTTCTGCACCACACTCAGGACACTCCTGGGAAGTCCCCCTAGCACTAACCTCACCAAAGAATTTACCGCGCTTCCAACACACATACTTGGTGATAGTTCGGAATTGTCCAAATCCCTCCGCAAGCATTTGTTTCCCAAGCATTCCTTTGGCGAGGATTCGGTAATCCAAATCTTCCATGAAGACCAGATCGGCTGCCCCGCAAAGGACATGAGCTTGTTTGAAGTGGAAATCTTTACGGGTATTATCAATTGTGTGATGAATTCTAGCACCTTGATGCGCTGCTTCTCGTAATTTTTAGACCGTTTCTTTTTTCGATCAAGTCTGCGTTGCAGCAATTTCAGCTTGCGGAGCATGACTTTTAAGAACTTAGGTGATTTTACGATCGCCCCGTCACTGGTTGCTAAAAACTTGGAAAGTCCCAGATCTACTCCAATCGGATGACCCTGTGGACTAGGGTTGGGGATGTTAACATCACATTGGATGTTAATAGATGCGTACCAAATATCCGCTTTATTAATTATTCGGACTTGCTTCACTACAAAACCACTGGGAATTTGGCGATGCAAATTAATTGGAATCAACCCAAGTTTGGGCAGGGCAATATGTATCCCACTCACAGGATTCTGCTTGAACTGGGGAAACAACAAAGACTTAAATTGTCCAAACTTTTTAAATCGAGGAAATCCATGCCCAACTTTTTGAAATCCCTCCCATGCTCGGTGCAATTGTTTAAGCGCTTGCTGCAATACTTGGCTTGGTACTTTACCCAATCGGGGAAATACCTTTTTAGCACTTGGCAGAGCATTAAGCTGTTTTGCCTCGCCAGGGAAAGGGCTATCAGCAGGCATGATGTACTCATGACTGATGGAACATCTGTCAACCATACATTTCCGACTATTGAACCAGTCCTTGATTTCTCGCAGTCCGTAGTTATATGCGACGCGACAAGTGTCCATCCACTCTTTGAGTAACTCTTCTTGAGCGGTGTTTGGGTAGACTCGGTAGCGGTAGTTCATGGTTAACATTCCACTACTCTAGCAATTTAGTGGTAACTGTGTCTCTAGTAAACATAAAGCCGTCCTAGAAGGACGGGGTTTTAAACCCAATTTCCTGATAAATTTCGCTGGTAGGCGACTGCGCGATCCCCCCTAGCCCCCCGAAGGGGGGGACAAGAGCAACGGAGGACACGGCTCTTGGAGTGTCCCTAGGATTATTTTGGGGTAGGGAAACGGCACTGCCTTGTCCTGATTATGGGTAATATTAATTCCGATGCAACCAGATTTGATATTAGGGGGATCGGAAGGACTGTGGACTATCTCAATATCTATCTGTAGATAGATGTCTATTTAACTCCAAAAACACCTAGTTAAATCCTATTTTGCACAAACTGGCTAAATCCCGCGAAACAACAGAAAGCGAGTCGATCGCCCAATTCTATTTCTCAAAACCTCATGCAAAAAATCAACTCCCCGCCTTCATTGCGGCGGCAAAAGCGATCGGCTTTGTTAGCGTTATTCACTGTCACCCTAGCCGCCGTCTTGTTCCTATTTATCCTCCCAGCCCTCACCAAGCAACCAGTCGTACTGACAATGTTAATGCAGGGGCAAGACATTGTTAACTGGAAGCCCTTCGTCAAAGAATTTGAACAGAAAAACCCAGACATTCGCATCAACCTCATAGAAGGGCCATTCGATAGCAACCTCGTAGAAAATCTTTACCCTTAGTTTTCCTAGTTTTAGCGTTCCAGCGGCCCATCGTTCAAGGTTTAACTGCGGGTGCAGTAAAAGGATAGTTTTGAACTTTGAATTATGATCGCATCACTGATCAAATCTTCCTTCTTTCTTCTTCCTTCGTGTCCTTCGCGTCTTCGCGGTTCGTAAAAAGAGGATTAAAAAAAGTATGACGCTCGATGAATAAAAATCTTAACAGTCTTTTCCTAGCCGATCTGCTGTTCATCTTGCCCGTTTTTCCTCCGACTGCACGCGCTGAACTTCCCGAAACTTCGGATACTAATGCCAACCAAAAAACCCTGTGCAAAGACGAACTGTATTTTGGCTTAACTAAACCGGGAGGGGAGATAATTTCTGAATTAGAATGGCAGCAGTTTGTCAACGTAGTTATTACCCCTCGCTTTCGGGAAGGGCTAACGGTATTAAACGGATCGGGCCAGTTCCTCAGTTCTGGATTCTGTTGGAAAACTCTAAAATAGTTATTTTAATTCATGAAACTAGCCATAAAAACAATTAAGCTATTAATGAAATTAGCGAAACCTACAAGGGAAGTTTTCAGCAGGAGTCGGTGCTGCTGGCAACCAGCGAAGTCAAAGTCTCTTTCTATTTTTTTACTTGACTCAGGCAGTTTTATGATATCATTGACGTAATTCAAGGTCATGCTCTCAAAAAAAAGTAGGGTGCAGGTGCTGTGAAAAATCATAGTTTGTGGGTATCGATCGCACCATGCAAAAATTATCTAGTAAAACCTGCCCGGGAGAAAACAAAAACATGATGAATGATGCTAATCAAAAAGATGAACCGCCTGAAAGCGAGGATTTGAAAAATTTGGATGCCATAGCGAAAGCTTTTCTTGTGCAAATGGCTTGGTCTTACGCAGAGGCATTAGAGCGCACAAAACGCGATCAAAATCAACAGAAACCAGCGCCGGAATCTCAACCCGAATCTGAGGCGGAACCAGTCGATCGCCCTTGTGAAAAAATTTAAGGATTAGACTAAGCTCTCCCGCATCTAAATTGTATGTTTGGGGCGGGCGGGACACCCCACAAGGGAATTTAATTTTTGTGGAACAAGCCGAAAACCCTGTTCCTGACAGAGGTGCAAGATGTCAGAAAAATCAACTCACTGACAGCGAACTGTTCCGATACAGCCGGATTTGAGCCGATCGAGAATTCGGGAAATTTCCTGGCATCAGAGAGATTGTGATGAGTGCCTAAATCTATTTCCATCCCCAAAAAGGATTTAAACAATGTACGGTTTTACCGTTACAGTGTACAAAAGAAACAACCAATTTTGAGATCGGTCTCATGTCTAATTCAAAAATGATTGGCAAAGCGATCGCAGGTGGCATGAGCTTCGGCATCCTCGCCAGCTTCAACGCCTCACTCGGCCCCGCATCCGCAGCCGCAGCCGCACCAAAAATTGCCGAAGTAGCCGCCCCGGCCACCAGCAACATCGACCAGCAACTTCTAGGCCAGTGGCAAGGAACAATCCCTTCGGGTCAGTCTTTCACCTTCGTCTTTGCCCCAGAAGGCAAATTGTTTATGATGGCTAAAGGCCCCGACGGGGCAGCCCGCGCCAAAGAAATGAGGTACAAAGTGAATTTCGGTGCCAAACCAATGCACTTGGATTTCGGTCTCAGCAATACAGAAACAGTCGAGACTGTTTTTGAATTGACTCCCGAAGGTCAAATGCGCCTCCAATTGCAAGGCACTAATCCCGGACAGCCCAGACCTAATTCCTTGAATGCTGAGGCAACTGTGTTTAAAAAGGTTTCTGAAGCAACTGCATTGCCGGCTGATACTCAAGTCATCGGTTTCTGATCAAAGTAGAAGTTTTCTGCTTTCAACAGGCACTCAAGAGCTAAAAAACAGTGACTTTGGATCGAGAAAACTATTGCAATTATTGTGGGGTGGGTACTTATATTCCGCCCCAAAGATGTAAGTCAAACGTGGAACAGCTTACAATCGAATTAATTTCCACTTAACTTTGACCATAGACATCCATGAGTGAAACCGTCCTAGAAGTTCGCAACCTGCGGGTTCAATTTCCATCTGCGGATACAGGCGATGCGTCTGCAACAATCAAAGCAGTTGACGGCATTTCCTTCGAGGTGAAGCGAGGGCAAACCCTGGGAATTGTGGGAGAATCGGGGTCAGGAAAATCCGTCACTTCCCTCGCTATTATGGGTTTGCTGCCGAATGTGTCAACTCAAATTTCAGGGGAAATTTGGTTCTCTTCGACAAAAGACGATGCTAGCAATCAGCCGGTAAATCTGCTGGAAATCCCGGAAAGGGAAAAACAAACATACCGGGGCAGTCAGATTGCCACGATTTTTCAAGAGCCGATGAGTTCGCTCAATCCCGTCTACACCATTGGATTTCAACTGACAGAAGCGATTTGTCTGCACCAAAATGTATCCCAAATTTCAGCACGACGCAAGGCTACTTCTCTGCTGCAAGAAGTGAAGCTGCTACCTGACGATCGGGAACTAAAACAGCGGTGTTTGGCCCAAATGCAAGAGCATTC
>DMYK01000151.1:356-2127 GCA_003483675.1 Microcoleaceae cyanobacterium UBA11344 | reverse complement strand
GGCGGCCAAATTCAGCGGGTGATGATTGCAATGGCCATTTCTTGCAATCCGACTTTATTAATTGCAGACGAACCAACAACAGCTTTAGACGTCACCGTACAAGCAACTATCTTGGCTTTGCTGCGGGAATTGCGGGACTCTAGAGGCATGGCAATGATTTTTATTACCCACGATTTGAGCGTCATTGCTGAAATTGCTGATACGGTGGCCGTGATGTATCGAGGCAAAATTGTTGAATGTGGCAACATCGAACAAATTTTTAGTAATCCGATCCATCCTTACACAAAAGGTCTATTAGCTTGCCGCCCAACTCTGGAGAAACAATTGCGCCGATTGCCGACGGTTTCCGATTTTATGGATGTCACCACGAATGCCAGCGGTGAATTAGTAATTGTCGAGAAAAATATTGATTTAGACGGTGACAACAGCGGGGGACAGTCCGCTTTTGCTACAGGAANNCGCCGATGCTACCGAATATTTCCGGGGCTTTGCTGACTGTTAATAACTTGCGAGTTGGTTTCCCGGTACAGGGAATGTTTGGGGAAACAAAAAGCCTATTTATGGCGGTGAATGATATTTCTTTTGAGGTTTATCCAGGGGAGACTTTGGGTTTAGTGGGTGAGTCGGGCTGCGGCAAATCTACTTTAGCGAGAGCTTTGCTGCAATTAATTCCGATCGCTAGCGGTGAAGTGTTTTTTGAAGGTCAAGAAATTACGCCTCCTGCTTATAATATTTCTCAATGGCGGTGGATGGCTAATTATCGGATACAGAAAGAGTATGCTCGCAAGTTGCGGTGGCTGCGGCGGGATCTGCAAATTATTTTTCAAGACCCTTTTAGTTCTCTCGATCCCCGGCTGAATGTAGGGGCGGCGGTGATGGAACCGATGGTGATTCATCGCTTTGGTAAGAGTCAGAAAGAACAGCGGGATCGGGCAGCTTATTTGTTAGATAGAGTGGGTTTAAATCCCGATTTTATGCGTCGTTATCCTCACGAGTTTTCAGGGGGTCAACGGCAGCGAGTTTGTATTGCTAGAGCTTTGGCTTTGAATCCTAAGTTTATTATTTGTGATGAGTCGGTTTCGGCCTTGGATGTGTCGGTACAGGCGCAAGTTTTAAATTTGTTGAAGGAGTTGCAGACAGAGTTTGGACTGACTTATATTTTTATTTCTCACGATTTGGGCGTGGTGAAGTTTATGAGCGATCGCGCGATCGTCATGAACAAGGGTAAAATCGAAGAAATTGGCACAGCAGAGCGCATTTACCGCCAGCCGCAGCAAGCTTACACGCGACAACTTATTGCTGCTATTCCGGCGGGGAATTTGGAGCGAATTCGGGAACAGCAATTAGGGCGCAAAACTTATTTGTCCGCTACAGATTCTGCCCCCCTATCGCCAAACAATGAGTCTAGGCGGGATTGATTTAAGTAAATCCACCTAATTAAACGTAAGATACAGATGGCTAAAAAGTTTGCTGTGTAAGCATTCTTCCTTCTTCCTGAGAATTTAGCTTTACAAATCATAATTGATCCTTCATTTTTTATTCATTTTTTTAAAATAGGATTCAATGAGATCGGATCATTTGGAATAACCCTCAAGATATTAGGCCAAAAGTCTCATAGACATCTCCCACATTGAGTGCCATGTTATAGATCAGGGGCTAGAGGAGCGATTAGGAAGATTAAAAATAAATTAATATCGGGTTATTTAGGCATTGCTCTAATTCTTCCCCTAGGGGGATACGGTGGAATTCATAGGTGTCAACTTAAGGTCAA
>DMYK01000151.1:0-218 GCA_003483675.1 Microcoleaceae cyanobacterium UBA11344 | reverse complement strand
CAAGGGTTTCAGGCTTAAGTTGACACTAATGGGTGGAATTAAAGTCATCGACGAATTTTTGGGTGAACATGAAAAACTCGTCCAAGAAACTATATTTTAAGCCTCCGCCTATCAACGTGTGAGGTAAATCCAAAATCTAAAATCCCAAATCGAATGACCGTATAGCCTGGGCGACTGCCTATAGATAAATAAAAATTTCTCCCTGTTTAAATTGCCAT
>DMYK01000331.1:7255-12308 GCA_003483675.1 Microcoleaceae cyanobacterium UBA11344 | reverse complement strand
AAAACCGCAACAAAGAATTCATTGCCTCAAATCTAGTACCAGAAGGGCTGGCTAATGTGAGAGTGAATATAGCGGTATTTGTCAACACTTCTGGCAAGATTGTTTACGGTACTGGTTTAGACACTAAAAAGCTGCAACTAACGCCTGTTCCAGAGGCATTAAAACAGCACATTTCTCTCAACGACCCGCTATTGCAGCACCCCAACGCCGAAAGCAGCCTCGCTGGTATCATGCTGCTGCCGTCCGGGCCGGTGCTGATTACTTCGCGGCCAATTGTCACTACTAAAGGCACTGGCCCAATTCGAGGCACACTGGTATTTGGGCGCAATTTGGATGCGGCGGGTATTGCGAAGCTGTCTAAAATCACTCGCCTCCCGGTGATTGTACACAGTATGAATGAGCCCCAGTTGCCTGATGAATTCCAAAAAGTGCGGGCTCAATTGTCGGCAAATAAACCGATTTTGGTGCGGGCTTTGAGTGAAGATGCGATCGCGGGTTACGCTTTACTCAATGATATTTACAACCAACCAGCACTAATTCTGCGGGTGGATATTCCCAGAGAAATATACCGCCAAGGTCAGATTAGTTTGCAGTACCTTCTGGTGTCTGTAATCTTAGCGGGAATCGGCTTTATCGGCTGCACTCTGCTGCTACTAGAGCATCTGGTGCTGTTTCGGCTCAGCAGTTTAGCGAAGGGGGTGAACTGCGTCAGCGCTAGCCATGATTTGTCGCTGCGGCTGTCGGTGACTGGTGAAGATGAGTTGTCCGACCTTGCTTATACTATCAACGGAATGCTGAGTGCGATCGCCAATGCCGAAAACGAACAAATTGAAGAAAAAGCGCGCTACCAAGCCGTAGTCGAGCAGGCTACAGACTGTATATTCCTGTGGGATGCTCAAACCAAACACCTTTTAGAAGCCAATACAGCTTTTAGAAACTTGCTGGATTACAGCCCCGATGCGATTTCGCAACTAACTATTTACGATATCGTCGCTTACTCGAAAGACCTAATTGATAACAATATTGAATCGCTGCTGACCGACCAACAATTCAGAATTGGCGAAGTTCTCTACCTGCGCCGAGACGGTTCCTGCGTGGATGTAGAAGTAAGCGGGAGCGTGATTTCCTACGGTGGCCGCGAGATTATTTGCACTGTTGTTCGCGACATTACCGAACGCAAACAGGCCGAAGCCGAATTGCGAGCTTCCGAGGAACGCTACAGACTATTGTTTAAAAATAACCCTCATCCAATGTGGGTTTACGATTTAGACACTCTGCAATTTATAGCTGTCAATCAGGCTGCTATTGAACACTACGGCTACACTCGCGACGAGTTTCTCAACATGACAGTTGTGGAAATTCGTGCCCCTAAAAATTTCCCTAGATTCCTCAAAAATATATCTCTACTAGATGCGGAAATTGATTTGACCAGCGTCTGCCAACACCAAAAGAAAAATGGGACAATTATTGATGTAGAAATTACTTCTTATGAGCTAGTATTTGACAACAGGAAAGCTGAGCTAGTGTTAGCTCAGGATGTTACCGACCGCTTACAGGCTGAGGCAAAATTGTACAAGGCTAAGGAAGCGGCGGAAGCAGCTAATGTGTCTAAAAGTCAGTTTTTGGCTAACATGAGTCACGAACTGCGAACTCCTCTCAATGCGATTATCGGCTACAGCGAGATTCTGCAAGAAGATGCTTTGGATTTGGGGGAAGATGATTTTGTTATTGATTTGGCAAAAATTCACAAGGCCGGGAATCATTTATTAGGATTAATCAATGATATTCTAGATTTATCAAAGATTGAAGCAGGCCAGACGGAGCTTGACTTAGAAACTTTTGACCTGTCGGAGGTAATTCAAGAGGTAGCGACAACTGTTAAACCACTATTTTTGCGAAACTCCAATCGCCTGAATGTTGAGTATCCAGAGCGGATTGGCGACTTCCACTCAGATAGAATGAAACTCATTCAAATTTTGTTTAATTTACTCAGCAATGCAGCTAAGTTTACTCAGCAAGGGACGATTACATTCAGCGTTGAAAGAATTACAAACGACGAGAATAGTTACGATTCTGACTGGTTAATTTTTAACTGTGCTGATACTGGGATTGGGATGACTGCGGAACAGGTACAAAAGTTATTTCAACCTTTTACGCAAGCTGATGCTTCGACTACCCGCAAGTATGGAGGTACGGGTTTGGGTTTGGCAATTGCCCAGAAATACTCTCAGATGCTAGGGGGAGAAATTACGGTTAAAAGTGAGTTGGGCAAGGGGTCAACTTTTACTGTAATTTTACCAGCAGAGTTATGAATAGTGCAGGGTTTAGGGCGATTTTGGATTGAATAATTGCTCCCACATTATTAATACTCAATACCCGGTTGAGCTTTAATTCCTTGTTCTCGGAATGGATGTTTAACTAAAGTCATTTCTGTCACCAAGTCCGCCCGTTCAATTAGTGCAGGAGGCGCGCCTCTACCTGTTAAAATAACATGAGTTTCTTCAGGTTTTTGTTCTAACCCTGCTAGGACTTGTTCTGCTTGCAAATAACCTAGCTTTAATGCTATATTAACTTCATCTAGCAGCACTAATCTAAATTCGGGATTGCAGATAAAAGTTAGAGCTTTTTCCCAGGCTTTTTGAGCTGTGGCGATATCTCTGTCTCTGTCTTGCGTATCCCAGGTAAAGCCTTCTCCCATTGCATGAAATTCTAGCTGATTTTCCCACATTTGAAACACGGCTTTTTCGGCGGGTTCCCAAGCGCCTTTGATAAATTGTACTATGGCGACGCGGTAGCCGTGACCGAGCGATCGCACTACCATTCCCAAAGCAGCGGTAGTTTTGCCTTTCCCGTTGCCGGTATTGACAATAATTAAACCTTTTTCTTTTGATGAATTAGCGATGCGCTGCGATTGCACTTCTTGGCGGCGCTGCATTTTCTGTTTGTGTTGTTCCGCTGTTAAGCCAGTGGTTGCAGTGGTTTCTGTATTAGTTTCCATGATCTTTTTTTTAACCGCAGATGAACGCAAATAAACGCTGATAGATGCAGGATGTCTAGTTATTCCCAGATTGCTTGTAAGTTTAGCACAAAACCGGGTAAAATATCTTCTCCTGATAGTTGTGTTGGAGATTCCAGTATTTCTACTTCTTGTCCTTGGCGATAGATTTCGACTCGGCGGGTTTTGCGGTTAATTAACCAACCTAATTTTACTTGGTTGTTCATGTATTCTTGCATTTTGTCTTGAGTTTCTTTTAAACTATCGGTGGGCGACATTAACTCTAAGACAAAATCTGGCGCAATCGGAGGAAATTTCTGTTTTTGTTCGGAAGTGAGTGCATCCCATCTTGATTTTTTGATCCAAGAAACATCAGGAGAACGATTTGCACCGCTTGGCAGTTTGAAGCAAGTTGAAGAATCGAAACAAATTCCCAGTTTGATTTGTCGGTTCCAAAACACAAAATCAGCATTGATTTCTGAATTGTAACTTCCGGTTTCTCCTCCTGTAGGTAACAGGACGATTATTTCTCCTTTGGTGTTGCGTTCAAATTTGACATCGGGGTTTTCGCGGCACAGTTCATAAAATTGGTCGTCGGTTAGTTTAATTATGGAGTTGAGGTTGATGGTGAATGCTATCATGGTATTTTTTATGCTGCTTAAATAAGTAACTTGAATATAGGCATCAAAAAATTATATCACTAATATATGTGTTATTTTGCTAAAATTAATCAGTGTTATCGAAACAAGGATACAGTGATGCTGTCAGCACAAGAAGCAGAAGCGATCGTACTAAATTTAGCGCAACCCCTCGACAGTCAGCGGGATGTAGAAACTGTAGACTTGTTGGCAGCATCGGGGCGAATTTTGGCCACACCCGTGACAAGTTCTCTGGATTTTCCCTATTGGGATAATTCGGCAATGGATGGCTATGCGGTGCGGTTTGCTGATGTGGAAAACTGCAACAGCGAAAAACCGATCGCCCTTGACGTAGTTGAAGAGATTCCAGCGGGATATCAGCCTCAACATACTGTACAACCGGGGCAAGCGGCGCGGATTTTTACCGGTGCTGTAATGCCTGCTGGTGCTGATACGGTGGTAATGCAGGAGGAAACGAGGCGTGAGGGCGATCGCATTTTCATCTTAGTTTCTCCTGAAAAACCGCAAGCATTTGTCAGGCATAAAGGCGCTTTTTATCAAGCAGGAATGCCTTTGCTAAATTCGGGTACTGTTATCAATGCCTCGGAAATGGCAGTGTTAGCAACTGCACAGTGTATTCAAGTTCCAGTTTATCGGCGTCTGCGGGTGGCAATTTTTTCGACTGGTGATGAATTGGTATCACCAGACCAACCTTTGTCACCGGGAAAACTGGTAGACTCTAATCAGTACGCTTTGACCGTTTTGTTGGCGCAAATGGGATTTGAAGTGATCAGATTGGGGATAATTCCCGATAATCAGCAGGAACTAACAAAGGCAATTACTCAGGCTGTTTCGACAGCAGATGTAGTGCTTTCTACGGGCGGCGTTTCGGTAGGAGAATACGATTATGTTGAGAAAATTTTGGCAGATTTGGGAGGAAAAATTCACATTCGCGCTGTCGCCATTAAACCGGGTAAACCTTTGACTGTTGCTGCGTTTAAACGAGATCTAAAAAATTCTGATGCGCCAGCGATTTCTGATTGTCTCTATTTTGGTTTGCCCGGAAATCCTGTTTCAGCGTTAGTATGTTGTTGGCGGTTTGTCGTACCTGCTTTGAGAAAGATTTCTGGACTTGGCCCGGATGCTTGGGGGCCGGAGTTTATACGGGCTCGATGTAATGTTGAATTGCGATCGCCTGGCAAGCGAGAAACTTATGTTTGGGGTAAACTGTATTTAGTTGCCGGAGTCTGGGAATTTGAACCGGCTAGCGGCAGCCAAAATTCAGCGAATTTAATTAATCTCGCAAATACTACAGGTTTAGCAGTTTTGCCAGCAGCGGAAACCTGGATTTGGCCAGGCGAATTTGTGGATGTTTTAAAAGTTAGTCAGTAGTCATTTGTTAGTAGGGTGCGCAGTGCGC
>DMYK01000331.1:4241-7151 GCA_003483675.1 Microcoleaceae cyanobacterium UBA11344 | reverse complement strand
GGTGCGCAGTGCGCACCTTACTCAATTACCCTCTTCCTTCTTCCTTCCTAATATGAGAATTTTAATTGTTGAAGATGACCCAATGATGCAACTGGGATTAGAGCAAGTTTTAGCAGATTGTCCAGAAATAGAAATAGTAGGACAAGCAGAAGACGGCTATTTAGGCGTAGCAGCCGCACTAAAACTCAAACCTGATCTTATTGTGATGGATATCGGTTTGCCGCGATTGGACGGTATAGCAGCGACGCAACAAATTAAAGCTAAACTGCCTGATGTACGAGTGGTAATGTTAACTTCTCACACAGCAGAAACTGAAATTATTGCTGCCCTTTCTAGCGGTGCCGATGCTTATTGTATCAAAGGTGCTTCTGTGGATAGGTTGTTAGCTGCGATCGCAGCAGCAGCAGAGGGGGCGATCTACCTCGATCCTCAAATTGCTCGGACTGTTATCGATCATCTCAAACCCCCGGTAGCTGCATCTGCAACTACTTTCGGTCAATTGTCACAGCGGGAATTGGAGGTATTAAAATTAATGGTAGAAGGTTATAGCAATCCTGAGATTGCAGCCGCCCTTTATCTGAGTCCAAATACGATAAAAACCCACGTTCGCGGTATTATGAATAAGTTGGCAGTAGATGACCGTGTGCAAGCAGCAGTTGTAGCGCTTAGAACCGGATTAGTGTAAAGTAGTTATTGGTTATTGGTTATTTGTTATTGGTTATTTGTTATTTACTACCAATTAGCAATTCCCGATGCCCAATTCCCAATTCCCAATTACCAATAATTAGAATATATGTCTGAATGGATAGAAATCGGTACAATTGTAGCAGCTCAAGGTTTATACGGGGAAGTGCGAGTCTATCCCGATTCCGATTTCCCGGAAAGGTTTATCGAACCGGGGAAGCGGTGGCTGTTGTTCCCTAATAAAAAAGAACCGGAACCGATCGAATTTTTGGGGGGCCGCTACATTCCGGGCAAAGGATTGTATGCTGTGGAGATAGAAGGGGTGGAAGACCGCGAGGGTGCTGAGGCGCTACGAGGCTGTAAACTGTTTGTAGAAAAAGGCTCACGACCTTACCTCGAACCCGATGAATTTTACGTGCAAGATTTGTTTGGTATGGAAGTCTTCAACCAATTGACAGGAGAAATCTTGGGTAAAGTAAGTGCTATTATCCCCGCAGGGAACGACCTTTTAGAAGTTGAATTAAATCAAACGCAGCCGGAAAGTGCGGCCGCAGAAACAGAACAGCCAGAAACTGTTTCTGTAGAAGTTGAACACAAAGATAGTCGTCGCAAAAAACGCAAAACCCCCCGCGTTAAACAGCCGCAAACTAAAAAGGTTTTGATTCCTTTTGTGAAAGAGATAGTTCCAATTGTTGATTTAGAAAAAGGTCGAATTGAAATTTTGCCTCCTTTTGGTTTGTTGGATTAAAGTTAAGGAAGAAGGAAGTTCGGCAACGGATTCGGTAACGGATGTAACGGATTGAGGGAAGAAGGAAGTTCGGCAACGGATTCGGTAACGGATGTAACGGATGTAACGGATGTAACGGAGGTCAGTCAGAAGGAAGAAGGAAGAAGGAGCAATTATGAAATAACAAATAACAAACAACCAATGCCCAATTCCCAATTCCCAATTCCCAATTCCCAATTCCCAATTTCCCATTTCCCATTCCCGATTCCCGATCCCCCATTCCCGATTCCCGATTCCCCATTCCCGATTCCCAATATTAATTATTTCCTTTATTTGTCTGCCGCACTATCAAGTAACTGATGGAAAGGGAGAAAATTGCAACAGACAAACCAATCAAATCGGCTGCGGTTTTCTTTTCCAAATCGAGAATAATGATTTTCCTAGATACGGCGATTAAAGAAGTTACAATGACTAGCTCTACTTGAATGACGTGCTTTTTCAGATAAGCTGTAATATTTTCCAAGATTTCCAGAGCAATTAAAACATTTAAAAACAATCCAAATATGACGAATAACGTGTCTTTTAATAGAGTCTGAGGGTAGTTAAATAATTCTTGCGCTAAAAAAATTATTAAATCGCAAACGCTGACGATAATTACCATCACCATCGCCAGCGATAAAATTTTAGATATTATTACTTCTATGTTTTCTAGAAAATATAGAAAGTGTTCCTCAGTGCCTAACTTATTAATTTGCCGAGCTAATTTTCTGAAAAACATAGTTGTCAAATAGGAGTAATTTACGTTTGATCAAAAATTAAAATTGCTCTCCTGCATACAGCAGTAGGTGCATCATACCATGCTGAGGTGTATTGACTGCAAATTGAGAAAATTTTGACATGAAAAAGCCTCAAACTATTGCTATACAATACTTTGAGGCTTTTAAGAAGGGGTGCGATCGCCGGAGCAATTATCCTCAACAGAGAAATATTATTGACTCCTAGCTCAACCCCTGGAAACCCACAGTCAAGCTAAAAATTTCGCTTCTGTGATTTAGTAACGGCGAGAAGAGCCACGATCGTTATTTCCCCAGTTACCGCTGTTAGAAGAACCACGTTCTTCGCGGGGTTTTGCCTTATTGACCTTGAGGTCGCGACCCATCCATTCAGCACCGTCAAGTGCTTCAATGGCTGCCGCTTCTTCTGCTTCAGTCTCCATTTCTACGAAAGCGAAGCCACGCATCCGACCAGTTTCGCGGTCAGCAGGTAACTGAATGCGTTTGACCTTGCCGTATTCTCCAAAAGTTTGGCTGAGGTGTTCCTGCGTAACTTCGTAGGATAAATTGCCGACATAGATTGACATTGAACATTCTCCAGAATCAGAGGGGTGTAGAGAATTAAATCCGGAGGAACGCCGATCGAACGAACTATACTACCGAAAATAAGCCTTATGAGTAGATCATAGCACCTGTTTATGCATACTGCAATTGTTTGGTCAGATC
>DMYK01000331.1:0-4009 GCA_003483675.1 Microcoleaceae cyanobacterium UBA11344 | reverse complement strand
GCACCGCACAAGCTTTTAACTCCGGCTGTTTAGAATCGGGACAACGTTCAGGGTGAGTCATGGCGTTGGCTTCAGCACCTTCGGCCCACAGAGAACCCCAGTGCATGGGTACAAATAGTGTACCAGGGACGATCGCCTTAGTAACTTTTGCCGGAAACCGTGCTTTACCGCGGCGCGATCGAACTTCCAGCAAATCCCCCTCCTTAATCTTTAATTTGGCAGCATCGCGGGGGTGAATTTCCAAAAAAGGATCGGGGTGTAATTGATTGATTTTGTCAGTTCTACCGGTGCGCGTCATCGTGTGCCAGTGTCCATAAAGCCTGCCCGTCGTCAGCACAAACGGATAATTCGGATCGGGAGGTTCAGCCAGTCCACGGGAATGATGAGCTGCAAATCTGGCCCGCCCGTCGTCCGTGTGGAAACGCCCGTCAGTGTAAAGCCGTTTGGCTTCTTTCGCCGGATGTTTTGGCTCATTTTCCCGACAAGGCCACTGCTGCGGGCCCTCTTGGCGCAAGTATTCGTGGCTGAGGCCAGTCACGTCGCAAGGCCGGCCCCGCGTCAACTGCACGAACTCTTGGTAAACATCAGCACTGTTCTCGAAAGCAAACTGTTCGGCAAAACCCAACCTGCGCCCCACCTCAGCGAAAATGTGACAGTCGTCGCGGGCTTCTCCTAAAGGAGTATCGAAACCGCTACAAAGGGTAACGCGACGTTCCGAATTCGTCATCACTCCAGTTTTTTCACTCCACTGCGTTGCCGGCAAGAGGATGTGAGCGTAGGCCGAGGTTTCCGTTGGATAGTAAGCTTCTTGATATATGGTAAAGGGCGATCGCAACAAAGCCGCTTTTGTCCGTTCCAAATCCGGCATACTTACCGCTGGATTGGTAGCTGCAATCCACAGCATCTCTACCTCGCCTGTTTCCAAACCGGTAATCATATCCCAAGCCGTGCGGCCCGGATATTCTGAAATACTTCCCGGTGCAATACCCCAAAACTGCTCGACTTCGGCTCTGTGTTCGGCATTTTTCACCGATCGATATCCCGGTAACAAATGAGAAAGTCCCCCCGCTTCCCGCCCTCCCATCGCGTTTGGCTGGCCTGTGAGGGAAAACGGGCCGCATCCCGGTTTGCCGATTTGACCGGTCATCAAGTGCAAATTAATGAGCGATCGCACCTTTGCCGTGCCTTCCGACGACTGGTTAATTCCCATCGACCACAGAGACAAAACCCGCTGGGACTGTTGCCAATAATTGGCCGCTGTTTCCAAGTCCCCGACAGAAATGCCACAGCGCGAGGCTACCAATTCCGGCGTATAGCTCTTGACAACTTCAACAAACTCCTCGAAATTAACCGTGGATTCCTGAATAAATTTGGGATCTGTGGTTTCGCTTTGCAACAACAAATATGCAATTCCATTGAGCAAGTCTATATCCGTTCCCGGTTTGATTGCTAAGTGCAAATCCGCCGCTTCCGCAGTCGGAGTCCGCCTCGGATCTACCACAATCATCTTGACATTTGGATTTTTTTTATGGTATTTTGCGAGCCGATTAAAAAGAATTGGATGACATTCTGCTGTATTGCTACCAATAATAAAAGCGCAATCTGTTAATTCTAAATCGTCGTAACAACAAGGCGGCCCGTCAGCACCAAAACTTTGAACGTATCCCGAAACTGCTGAAGACATACACAACCGAGAATTGGCATCAAAATTATTAGTTCCCAGACAACCTTTCACCAGTTTCTGGGCAACATAATAATCTTCAGTGACGAATTGACCGGAACCATAAACGCAGATAGCATCGGGGCCGCTAGTGCTGCGAATTGTTTGGATACGGTTGACGATCGCATCTAGTGCTTCGTCCCAGCTAGCGCGACGAAACGGTTGATCGAGAGTATCCCGCATCATCGGATAAAGCAGTCGATCGGTGCGAATTGACTCTGCTACCGTTGCTCCCTTCACACAAACCATGCCCTGACTCGATGGGTGGTGGCGATCGCCCCGGACTTTCCAACCTTGGTTTTTGTCGGGAACAATTTCTAGACCACAACCTACACCACAGTAAGGGCAAAGAGTTTTAATAGTTTCCATTTGCTAATTTATAGATGCTTGTTTTTTAAGCTAATAGGTAATTCGTAATTCGCTATTATAGTCCTAACCGAGTATCTAGGCAAATAATGTATCCATATTTACCAAATTTTTCCAAGAATGTTGAGTAGCTAGCTGTGGCAATTTCCTGATTGGCAATTTATCACTAGCCTATTCTGTACTATTTTAAACTAAAATCAAACCTCTGCATGATCAGCCTAGTAGACGATGACTTCTGATGAGCTAGGCAACATCCTCGATCGCATATGAAAGTTGCCTAAGTCCTGAAATTGACCGAAAAGCTGTTAGGATACCTAAAACTTCCGAAGTCTTCAAGACTTCGGAAGTTTTAAACAAAATGTCCTAAGCGCCAAGGCGGTTGCTACAACTACACGTTATCAAGCTGACGCATAGCCAATCGGCGATAGTCACCCATGCGGTGATCGCCGATACTATCCAACTCCAGATTGATCACACCCTTAGAGTAATCACGAAAGCGGTTACACCATGTCTTTGGATTAAGCCAAGAAAGTAACTGATTCTCGTTCAAGTTCCCATCAGAATCGAAATACAATAGATTCCCAACATGACTAAACTTCAGACTCGGAATAGTAGTAACCACATCATTATTATTCACCGATCGAAAGAAGCGCTCTTTCATCCCCTTGTCCAAAGATTGAGCAAAAATCAGATCGCCTACCCTGGGTTGCCCAAATGTGTAAATTCCGGCAATCTCATATTCCGGCATCTCTTGATCGAGAGTTGCGCCCGCTAAGGTAGCCAATGCTCCCCCCAAGCTATGCCCAGTTATCCAGATAGGCTGATTATTAGTACGAAGACTTTTCAGACGACCGATCGCGTCCGGCCACAGAGAATCAAGGGATTTATAGAAGCCTTCATGAACCATTCCCACTTTCCAGGAAGTCTTAAGCAGTTTCAAATTGGTTTGCCAATCCGTCAAATTTTCGGTACCCCGGAAAGCAATAATGATTTTTTCATCATCACCAACCATCAGACCTTCGGTGTCAGTGTCGGGAAATTCAAGATAATGTTCATGACCATTGATCTGGAAACCCAGACTTTCTAGTTTAGCCTTACTCTCGTCCGGGGAACTGTACGTCGCCTCGGCAAAATAAGCCAAATAAGCTAAATTTCCCTTACTAAAAGTGCGAGTTTTCGGCTCAAACACGCTTTCTAGAAAAACACCCTCCGAAGTCATTTTAACATTCCCTTCCACGACTTCACTTTTGAACTGCCACCACTCATTAGCATAAGCAGCCGTAGAAATATACCCATCGTATCGAGTACATCGAGACAATCGTTGATTCTTGTAGTGGAGGTTCGTCAGATAAACATCGTCTCCGTAGCGAATTTTGTGATCGACACTGCGATCGCGCTTGTTGATTTGCCAGCTCTGCTTTTTGGTGTTAAAATTATCCACCCAATAGTAACAATCATGGCTATCCACCCAGGAACCTAAGACATTTTGCTGATTAGGCAGCACTTCTGTAGATTTCAATCGAATCGCTGCACCATCAGTTAGCTCACCTGTTGAATCTCCCAGGATCTCAAACTGTATCTTGTTAGACTCGGCTAGCTTTTTATTCTTGCCTCGCTTTTTATTCTGGCCTAGCTTTGGCCAATGATACCGACTGGTTTTGCCCTTACTGAATTGAGTCACATAGTTACCATTCATGTGCTGTAAATAGATGGTGTCGCCATATTTCAGCACATCGCTAAGCTTCGCGGCAGTAGACTCAGTTTGCAAATTACTTTCCATGTTCTGTACTATTTAGTTGAGAATGGATTTGATACTTGTGTGAGTAGAATTCGTGTTTTTTTTGAACTATAGCAATCCTAAATCATTTGTGAATTTCTTACTCCCTCCCCGAACTCGCGGGGAGGGTTGGGGTGGGGTAAAAA
>DMYK01000191.1:7504-9124 GCA_003483675.1 Microcoleaceae cyanobacterium UBA11344 | reverse complement strand
AAAATTGGCAAACTATCAATTTAGCCGCAATTGGGCAGCGGCTTGCTTGGCTGCAACAACAGCCAGACGGAATCATTTTTTGCCAAGATTCGGGAGTACACTATGTTGTAGTTAGAAAAGATCGATCGCAAATTAAGCTATCTTTAGTAGAAAAGGTCAATTTGCATACAGATTTATTGCAATCTGTTTTTAATTTCAACAATCCTTTACATCTAGTGTCTGAGTATACTCAAGCGATGATGTTAGGTTTAGTGTGGCAAAACCAACCTCAAAGAATCTACATTGCTGGTTTTGGCGGCGGCAGAATTCCCTTAGTTTTGCACCACTATTTGCCCGAAAGTGCGATCGACTGTGCGGATATCGATCCGATCGCGATCGCAGCAGCCACACAGTTTTTTGGGGTAAAATTAGACTCACGACTCACGGTAGCAATTCAAGACGGCAGAGAGTATCTCGAACAGCAAAACCGAGATATTCAGTATGATATCATTATGACCGACGTATTTTTTGGCAACGGCTACTTTCCCCACCGGCTAGCCACCAAAGAATTTTATCAACTCTGCGAAAAACACTTATCAAGGGAGGGAGTTGTCCTAGTAAACCTGCTGCAAAGAGATGACTTTTATGCTGAAAAAGTGAAGACTTTTCAAAGTGTATTTTCCCAGGTATGTGTATGCCCTTGGAAGGAAATTAACAGCGTTTTAATTGGTAGCAACAGCGCTATTTTAGAGAAAGATGAGATTATTTCCAGAGCCAAATATTTGCAAGATGGCCATCAATTTTCATTTCCCTTAACAGACAGAGCGCTTGATGTTAAAGTAGGTACAGAATTGGCGGAAGCTATACCTAATTTAGACAAAGCTCAAATTTTGCATGACGATTCGCCACCCGCCGGTTATTTTGATTGCTGGTTATTCTGATGTATAGGACTTATGCACGGGTGGTCAGAAACCGGTTTTTTTTTACGAAAATATGCGTTAGAGCATCGCAGATTCGGTAAAAAACCCGGTTTCTTTGGTTTTGTATAGGACTGATGCACGGGTGGTCAGAAACCGGGTTTTTTTTACGAAAATATGCGTTAGAGCATCGCAGATTCCGTAAAAAACCCGGTTTCTTTGGTTTTGAAGCCTACGCCGAGGAACTTATGCTTTCATATATTCTGCCATTTGCTTTTCCAGCCTAGCCAACAAAGTATCCACATCTGTTGCGGCTTCCTCAAAACAAATAGGAGGTTCAGGTTTAGGTTCAAATAGAATCAACTTGATTTGACCTTCGCCGATCGCCACAATCGCCACTTCTTTCTCAGGTTTGTGAGCGTTCAACACACCTAAAATTTCCTGAATATGACTTTTAACTTTACGGTTCAATTCCTCTACAGCCTCTTTTTTACAATACACAAAACGCGCTGTTCCGGCAATATCAATGCCCAAAATATCCTCGGTTTCTGCTCCCCTTTCCAGAAAGAGCCCCCAAGCCAAAGCCGCCAATTCTTGTTGATTAGCTTTCACAAATTTATCTAACTTGCGACGCCAGTTATTTTCATCTTTTTTTTCTGACTCAGGGGGTTCAAATAGAAACATTTTCTCTTCTTGCTTGTAGAAACTAATATTTTGCAGTTTG
>DMYK01000191.1:1901-7455 GCA_003483675.1 Microcoleaceae cyanobacterium UBA11344 | reverse complement strand
ACTAATTACTAATTCCCAATTCCCAATGCCCAATTCCCAATGCCCAATTCCCAAAAAGCGCTACGTTTCTATTTTATACCAGATTGCACCCGCCAGAGCGACGAATAAACTCCGTCATGTTCGAGAAGTTGTTCGTGCTGTCCCGATTCTACCACTCGCCCATCTTCCATGACAAAAATGCAGTCGGCATTGCGGACAGTGGAAAGACGGTGGGCGATCGCAATTGTAGTACGATTCTTAGTAATTCGTTCGAGCGATCGCTGAATAGCCGCCTCCGTCTCATTATCCACCGCTGAAGTAGCTTCATCCAGAATCAAAATCGGCGGATTCTTCAAAACAGCCCTAGCAATTGCAATCCGCTGGCGTTGTCCCCCCGACAATTTTTGACCGCGTTCCCCCACAATTGTCTCATAACCCTCCGGTAATTGCGCGATAAATTCGTGTGCTTCCGCAATTTTCGCAGCATCTATTATATCTGAATTAGTTGCATTAAAACTGCCATAAGCAATATTTTCTGCCACCGTACCATGAAACAAAAACACATCCTGACTCACCAATCCGATCGCCCGACGCAAATCTTTTAAATTCAGTTTAGTTAATTCTATGCCATCGAGAGTGATTTTTCCATATTGTACCTCATAAAGCCGCAAAATTAACTTCACTAACGTACTTTTTCCCGAACCAGTAGCGCCAACTATCGCAGTAGTTTTCCCCGCCATTAGCGTCAAGGAAAAATATTGTAAAATCGGTCTTCTTTGATTGTAAGAAAAAGTCACATTTTTAAATTCCAGCGCCCCCTTAATAGAACTTATTGGCAACCGAATATCTCCTGTCCGAATTGCGATCGGAGTATCCAGCAAACTCGTCACCCGATTAGTAGAAGCCATCGCCCGCTGGTACTGATCCAGAGTGTCCCCCAGCCGAGTCAAAGGCCACAGCAAGCGCTGGGTCAAAAACATCAAAACGCTGTAAGTTCCCACAGACAAACTGCCCGCCACAACTTCCAAACCCCCCAGAAATAGCGTGGCAATAAAACCCAAGAAAATCAGAATCCGAATCAACGGAATAAAAGCAGCAGAAAGTACGATCGCCCGTCGGTTACTTTGGCGATAAGCTTCGCTTTGAGTTGCGATGCGCTGAGTTTCATAATCTTCGGAAGTAAAACTTTTAATAGTAGTAATTCCGCTCAAATTATTCAACAGTTGACCGTTCAAAAAACTCACTTTTTCCCGCACATCCCCATAGAGAGGAGCGAGGCGATTTTGAAAAGCGATGGAGCCCCAAACAATAAACGGTATCGGCAGCATTGACAGCACAGCAACAGCAGGAGATGCTGCAAAAAAAGCAGCACCAATAATAATTACCGTTGTAATTACCTGAATTACATCATTAGCGCCGCCGTCCAAAAAACGCTCCAATTGATTGATATCATCATTCAGAATAGATATCAAACCACCCGTGCTGCGTTCTTCAAAATAAGCTAATTCTAATTCTTGCAAATGGCTGTAAGCTTCCAGGCGCAAATCATGCTGAATATTCTGAGCCAAATTGCGCCACAAATAATCAGAGGCATATTCAAAAATAGATTCCAAAGCCCAAACGACCGCGCTCAAAATAGTAATAATTGCCAGTTGCCAAAAAACATCTTTTACGCCCCACTGAGCGAGAATCGAATCTTGATTTTTCACCACCACATCAACAGCAATCCCGATTAATGCCGGCGGCGCTAAGTCGAAGAGTTTATTCAGAAATGAACAGATAGTTGCTAGCCAAGTTTGAAGCCGATAGCGGCGCCCGTATTTTAGCAGCCGCTTCAAAGGATGGGTAGATTTAAGGGGATTTGGTAACAATTGAGGATTGGGGTAATATCAATTCCGGTGACACCGGAATGATTGACAGTTAACAGTTGACAGTTGACAGTTGACAGTTGACAGTTGACAGTGAAACCATTTGAATGATATGTCAATGGATTTGAGATTTGAGATTTGAGATTTGAGATTAACCCCACGGATAACTGTTAGCTCCCCGACTTCTTTAAGAAGTCGGGAAGCTGGGTATGTGCAAGTATTCCTAATTNNAAAGAAAATACCTCACCGTCGTCATCACCAGACTTCTCTTAGCCCGCAAAGCCGCTTTCAAAAAGAAAGCAGTTTGATTGTGCAGCAATCCCTCCCACCAATTTCGCGTCACAAAAGCCGGAATAATCAGTGTTAAAAACACCCCCGGACGCTGCTCTTCAAACAAAGTCAAAAAGTGAGTCAAAGCCTCGACAACAGAACGGTAAGGAGATTCTAAAATTTCCAAAGGAATATCAGACTGCAAATCTTGCCAAGACGCTTGTAATTTTGCTCTATCTGTCAAACCAATATCAACGTGAACTGCCACAACTTCATCAGCAATTAAACGAGCATAATCAAGAGCATCCAAAGTTCCCCGATGCAACTGCCCAACTAACACCACTGCCGGATGTTTGGCTACCTTAACTTTAGGTCTTGGAGGATAAGACTTCGGTTCTATTCCCTGAATGCTCAAGCGAGCCGCTACATACCGATAATGCCGCCGAATCCCTAAAAACAAACTGACTACGATCGGAATAGTTACTACCACAACCCAAGCCCCCAAAAGGAATTTTGTGGCGACAATTACCATCAAAACTAGCAGTGTTGCTACCGCACCAATACCGTTCATCAAAGCACTGGGCAGCCAACCTTTCCCCCGCTCTTTCAGCCAGTGAATTACCATGCCCGATTGGGATAAAGTAAAAGAAGTAAAAACCCCAACCGCATAGAGCGGAATCACCGCAGTAGTGTCGCCTCGGAAGATGATAATTAACAACGCAGCGCAGAGACTGAGCAGAGTAATTCCATTAGAATAAACCAGGCGATCGCCCAAAAGTGACAACTGTCTCGGCAAAAACCCGTCTCGCGCCAAAAAATAACAAAGTCGCGGAAAATCCGCATAACTCGTATTCGCCGCCAACAGCAAAATCAACAGAGTTGCTGCCTGCAAATAGTAGTAAAATATCCCGACTCCAAAAATATCTTTTCCTAAGATAGAAAGGAGCGTTTCGTTTTCTCTAGGAACCACTTGATAAATATGAGCCAAGTAACTAATTCCCAAAAACATCACTCCCAGAATTACCCCCAAATAGGTCAAAGTCAGGCGCGCATTTTTCCATTCAGGAGGCTTAAAAGCCAACACTCCGTCTGATATGGCTTCAACTCCAGTCAGGGCCGTACAGCCCGCCGCAAATGCGCGCGCGATCAGAAATAATCCCAAAGGTTCCTTACCTGGAATATTTTCTAATTTTGGCAAAACGTGACCTGTGGCTTGTTGATATAAACCACAGTGCAAATTAAGATAAAAATGCCCAGGATAAACGCATAAGTAGGAACCATAAATATATTGCCAGATTCCCGCAATCCCCTGAGATTGGCAAACATGATGAGGACAATACAAACTAAGCACAGTTCAACTGTGTAGAATCGCAGTCCGGGAACTGCCGAAGTCAAGGCCGCCACCCCAGCCGAAATACTGACAGTTACAGTTAAAATGTAGTCAATCATCAGCGAAGCTGCTGCGATCAAACCTGGATAAGTACCCAAGTTTTCTCGCGCTACAATGTAAGCACCGCCGCCGTTCGGGTAAGCTTTAATCGTCTGTCGATAAGAAAGTGCAACGATCGCCAACAGTAAAATAATAATCCCCGAAATAGGCAATGATAAACTCAAACTGCTACTCCCCGCTAGTAATAGCACAAGCAGAGTTTCTTGAGTAGCGTAGGCAACAGACGAAAGTGCATCGGAAGCAAGAACAGCTAGTCCAGTAGCGTTGCTCAATCGTTCGTGAATAGATGCACTGGTGGGCAAAGATTCACCCAGCAAAACTCGCTTAAGTCGAGAATAAGTGTACATTGAAAGCCCATATATAGACGTTCACGATCATACCTGTAGGGTGCGCAATGCGCACCTTACTAACGTTTAATTTTTAGAGGAATAACGCCAAAAAATCCCGTCTGTAGGGTGCGCAGCGCGCACCTTACCTATATATATAGTGTGTAGGGTGCGCACTGCGCACCTTACCCATATATATAGTGTGTAGGGTGCGCACTGCGCACCTTACCCATATATATAGTGCGTCAAAGAATTTGTGAGCCAGCGTCATGTTTTAATGACAAGAGTCATAATTCTTTCTCGCTGCTTGAGTCAGCTTCAGCTTTTGTTCCAAAGCTGGCCAATCTTCAGCTTCGATATCGCTGATGAATTCGTCGAGACAGTCGCGATAAATAGAGAGCGATCGCAATAATTCCACCCGATTGTACCTCGCCACCATCACTCCCAACTCAGGGTTGCCACCCCCAACCCGACTCGTGTCCCGAAAACCAGAGCTCGCCAAATGTTGCGCTAAATTAACAATATGCCGATCGCCCTCTCGATCGCAGGCAGCAACCAGCGTCGCACTCGCAAACAGTGGCAAATGAGAAATCCCAGCCACAGCCCGATCGTGCTCTTCTGGGCCGCACCGATAAACATGAGAACCCAGCAACCGCGCAATTTCCTCAACCCCCTCCACCGCAGCCGTCGGCGTCTCGGTAGTCGGAGTCAGCACATAGGGCCGGCCCACAAACAAATCCCTCACCGCCGCCTCAATCCCGCTCTCAGCAGTACCCGCCATCGGGTGTCCCCCCACAAACTGAGGCCACAGATCAGACACAGCCTGCACTATGGGTGTTTTTACAGAACCCACATCCGTTACAATGGTAGCAGGGGAAAGATGGGGAACCAACTGTCGGGCGATCGACTCGATCGACCCCAGGGGCGTGCAGATAAAAACCACATCGGCTGCAGCCATGTCAGACAGATGCACACTGGCTCGATCGGCAACACCCCGAGCAACCGCCCGGAGGCAAGTTTGCTCCCGGCTCGAAACCCCAAAAACATAAAACCCGCGCGATCGCAAATCCAGCCCGATCGAGCCGCCAATCAAACCAAGTCCGACAATACCGATATTCATAATCATAAAATGGGGATATTTGATAGGGTGCCGCCCCCATGACAGTCGAGGAACTCCTGAAAAAATATGCCAGCGGAGAGAGAAACTTTGCCGGAATCAACCTGACTGAGGCAAACCTCAGCGGTGTCAACTTGAGTGGAGCCAACCTCAAGGGTGCGAATCTGAGTGTAGCAAACCTGAGCGGCGCAAACCTCAGCCAAACCAACCTGACCGGTGCAAAACTCAACATCGCCAGACTCAGCGGAGCCCATCTCGGTGGCGCCAACCTCACCGACGCCGATCTCAACGTCGCATACCTAGTGCGAGTTGACCTCAAAAAAGCCATACTCACAGGAGCTAAACTGATCAGAGCCGAGTTAATTCGAGCCGAACTCAGCGGTGCAGACCTCAGTGGTGCAAACCTCAGCGGCGCCACCCTCACCGAAGCCACCCTCCGAGGTGCCAACCTCAGCCAAGCCAACCTTCGAGGAGCCAACCTCAGCGGCGCGTACTTGACCGAAGCCAACCTCGAACAAGCCAACTTACAAGGAGCCGACCTCAG
>DMYK01000191.1:0-1853 GCA_003483675.1 Microcoleaceae cyanobacterium UBA11344 | reverse complement strand
CTCAGCGGAGCCGACCTCAGCGGTGTCAACCTGCGCTGGGCTATCCTCAGCGGCTGCAACCTCCGCTGGGCAGACCTGAGCGAAGCCAAATTGAGCGGCGCAGACCTCAGCCGAGCCGACCTCTGCCACGCTAACTTGCTCAATGCCAGTTTAGTTCACGCCGACCTCACCAATGCCTATCTGATCAGCGCCGACTGGATTGGAGCCGACTTAACCGGAGCCACCTTAACCGGAGCCAAACTCCACGCAGTTTCGCGGCTCGGCATCAAAACCGAAGGCATGACCTGCAAGTGGGTTGACCTCAGTCCCAACGGCGACCACAGCCAAATTTACTGGTTAAATTCTGGAGGAACGCAAGAATTTTTTCACTCGTCCTTGCCCACAGTTCGGATTGTGATTGACGCACCCCTAGACCAAGGCGCTCATTTTGCACTAGCTGCAACTTATTACCAAATTACCCAACAATACCCCAGTTTAAGTCAGCCTCCCACGATCGAAGTTAGTTCTCGGCGCACCGTACTAGCCTTTAAAATGGACAGCGATGATAAATTATTCGCCACCGCTTACGTCTCCATAATTCCCTTTAACGACGCGGCAACCACTCAAAAAAATCTGATCGCCTTGATGAAAATGATGCAATCCCACGACGCAGGCAATCTCAATGTCAAAGAATCCAAACACGTTCAACAGTGCAGCAAATCTCTTAACCAAGCTATCAGCAAAGTAGACCAAATCAAAATCTCGAATTCTTTTCCTAAAATCGGGGAAAGCATCAACTTCTTTCAGATTCCTACACAGATGGTACTAATTAATTCCCGTGGTCAAAAACTAAGTGTATATCACCACCCAGCCTTCGGCAAGCGCCTGATTAAAAAATACGACCCGAACAACACGACCGCAGCCAAGTTAGTCGAAAGCACCAAATTAGCTCAGACTACCCTCAGTAACGTTTTAGATTTTATCAAAGGCTTCCACAATATAGATGTCTAAGCATATTGCGTCAAGTTGCAAAAATTGCTTATTCTAAAGCTTTGTTATAACTAAAAAATCAGTGGGATTGAACAGTATGGATGCCGAAGAACTCCGAGCCAAATATGCAGCAGGAGAAAGAAATTTTAATGCCATCCTCCTTTGCGAGGCAAATCTGAGTAGAATCGATCTCAGCGGGGCTAATTTCAGCGAGGCAATCTTGAGCCTCACCAACATGAGCGGCACCAATCTCAGTGGTGCCAACATGAGAAAAGCCAAACTCAATGTTGCTAGACTCAGCGGTGCCAATCTCCACAAAGCTAACCTCAGCGGCGCTATCCTCAACGTCGCTAATTTGGTGCGAGCCGACCTCAGCGGTGCCCAACTCGTTGACGCTACATTGATCAGAGCTGAACTGATTAGAGCCGACCTCAGCGGTGCTAACCTCAGCGGAGCAAACCTCAGCGAAGCAGATTTGAGAGAGGCAACCCTCAGAGAAGCGAATCTAGAGCAAACTGACTTCAGTGGGGCTCACCTCAGAGGTGCTTGCCTCACCGCGGCCAATTTGGAACGGGCCAACTTGCACAGGACCGACTTGAGCCGCGCCGATCTCCGGGGAGTGAATCTCTGCAATGCTGAACTCAGACAAGCTAATCTGTCTCAGGCTAACCTCAGCGGCGCTGACTTACGAGGTGCTAATCTCCGGTGGGCTGACCTCAGCGGGGCGAATCTGACCGGCGCTGACCTCGATCAGGCGAGATTGAGCGGGGCTAACTTGTACGGGGCAAATTTGAGCAATGCCAACCTGTTGAACGCTACTCTGGTACACGCGGATTTGACCCAAGCGAATTTGATTCAGGCTGACTGGGTGGGTGCAGACTTGA
>DMYK01000192.1:1907-6676 GCA_003483675.1 Microcoleaceae cyanobacterium UBA11344 | reverse complement strand
GTCTGGAAATTTTCATACCTTTTTTGATTATTTGCGGTTGGCTAAAACAAAAGTTGCGATCGCAGTTTTTCTGAAAAGCATGATCTGAGCGATCGTACTTTCTTTTCAATTTGCCAAAATTGCGATCGCCCTAGAGCATTATTTTTGTGATATCTTAGAATTACCTTTAAAAACCACTATATAGCGTTTCCCGATCTAGTGAGGTCTAGCCAAAAATTTGTCAGCCTTTCAAAATTATCAAAAAAAGTAATGCCCCTTTCTCAGCTTCTTCACATTTTTGGATGAATTTCTGCTTTTGAGGTAGTTGACATAATTTAAGTCAATCATGTGTGGCTGTAACAAGATCAAAAATACAACAAGAAATCATTTAATTTAGGTAATTTTCAACTTCTGAATTCATCATGAGTCACTCCCCATCCAATCCCACTCCCGAACCCGCCGGTGAGCCCGCCGCCACCCGCGCCCTCGCAGCCATTGCCAGATTTTTCAAATTTGCCGAACTCCAAACCGACTTCCGCACGGAGGTGCTGGCTGGGGTGACAACGTTTATGACAATGGCTTACATTCTGGCAGTGAACCCGGCGATTTTGTCGGGCGCCATTTTTCTGGAAAACCCCGGCGATTTGTTTGAGGAGTTGGTGTTCGCCACTGCTATCTCCTCTGCGATCGCCACAGTAGTCATGGGCTTGGTCGCCAACTATCCCTTCGCCCTCGCCCCCGGAATGGGGCTCAACGCCTTCTTTGCCGTCTCTGTCGTCCAAGGGCTGGGAATCAGTTGGCGCGTAGCGCTGACTTCTGTGCTGATTGAGGGGCTGATTGTGATTGCCCTCACCCTCTCCAACATTCGCAGCCTAATTCTCAGCGCCATCCCCGAATGCCTGAAACACGCCACAGCAGCCGGCATTGGCTTGTTTCTCGCCTATATCGCCCTCTCAGGCGATCCAGCCAGGGGTGGCGCGGGCATTATTGTCGCCAATCCAGTCACTAAAACCGCCTTGGGCAGCTTCAACCAGCCGGCTACCCTGATGGCGATTGCCGGCATCCTGATCACCTCCGCCCTAGTCGCCCGTCGCACCAAAGGCGCACTCCTGTGGGCGATTCTGGCAACCTCCCTGCTGGGGTGGATTCTGGGCGTCGCCCCCTGGCCAGCGGGGATTGTGGGCCTGCCCCAGTGGCCAGGGGATTTGCTGGGCCAAGCCCTTGTGGGGCTGGGTCAAATGAACAAAACTAATGTCTGGGATTTCCTAGCCGTCACTTTTGTATTTTTATTCGTGGATTTCTTCGACACCATTGGCACCGTTGCCGGTGTGGGCATTCAAGCGGGATTCATGGATGAAAATGGCGAACTTCCACGCGCCAAGGAAACGTTGCTGGCGGATGCGGTGGGCACTACCGTCGGTGCTGTTTTGGGAACTTCCTGCGTCACCACTTACATCGAGTCAGCAGCCGGTGTCTCCGAAGGGGGGCGCACGGGGTTTACCGGCATCACCGTGGCTTTGCTGTTTGCTTTGTCGGTATTTTTTATCCCCCTCTTCTCCGCAATTCCCACTTTTGCTACCGCACCGGCGCTGCTGATTGTCGGGGTTCTCATGGCTGGCAATGTGCGGGCGATTCGCTGGGATGATCCTGCCGAGTCAATTCCCTCGTTTCTCACTCTTGTGGTGATGCCTTTGAGTTTTTCCATTGCCGAAGGCTTAGCCATCGGCTTTATCACTTACCCCCTGCTCAAAGCCTTTCAAGGCAAAGCGCATGAAATAACACCGGCTGTGTGGGTGCTTGCCGGTGTTTTTGTGCTCCGCTTTGTTTTGATGGCCCTGAAATCGGCAACTTGAAGTTGTATCTGATCCGATCGCATTGATTGTGTTTCTTACCCTGCTCCAAAGAACCTGAAATCTTTAAGATCGATCGCACCCTTCCCCTCAAAAGAGCGCGAAGCTTGCCTCAAAAGTCGCCCATTTCGAGGTCAAAACCGCCCCTAAAAAGCTGAGCTAGCTCTCATCTACTTTGCATATCGTAATTATTAAGAAAAGCTATAATTTTTTATCCTAGGTTTTCGCTGCTCCCTGTGCGTTTAACACCAATACTTAAATACGTCGTAGCCGATCGGCACGCAGTCAAAAGTTTTGTTACAATAGGTGAGCTGTTACAAAACGTAACTTATGCTGGTTTCTATTTTAATAATTGACGTTGCCCTAGTTGCCTGGTCTTTGCATTTAATGCAGGAGGCGATCGCACAACGGGAATTTTCTCTAGTGCTAGCCGGCACCCTAGTTGCGGTCTCAGCCGCGGCCCTGATAGTCGTCTACTTCCTCATGGGGTCTTGTTTGAGTCATTTAAGCGAAATATCCCAACACACATATTAATCATAGTAGGGATTGAGAATTGTTCTTAAGCGAGGAGCCGTTTTTTGACAAAAAGCCGAAAGCCTTGCCAGTCCAAGGCTACGGACTATTTTTGCCAAAAGGCTTGACAAACATCGGTAAGTTAAGGCATGATTGAGAGCGCGAAACAAAAGGGGAATTAGCTCAGTTGGTAGAGCACTACGATGGCATTGTAGGGGTCAGCGGTTCGAGCCCGCTATTCTCCATAAAAAAGAGTAGGGAAACGGCACTGCCTTGTCCTCACCTTAGATGGTGGCGATCGCATCAAAACAACCAATTTTTGGTAAAATCAGAACAGTCTACCCACAACCAAGGGGCTACCTGTGGCAAAGTCAACTGAATCCAACAATCCAGAGAGGCCGAGTCAACTTGCCCGCACGCCTCTACACGACCTATCATTAGAACTCAAAGCTCGGATGGTGCCCTTTTCCGGGTGGGAGATGGCGGTGCAGTACAGCGGTCTGAGCAGCGAACATCAAACAGTGCGATCGCAAGCAGGAATGTTCGACATTTCCCACATGGGAAAATTTGGTTTGAGAGGCAAACAATTAAGAGCCAAATTTCAACTCTTAGTACCCTCCGACTTGAGTCGATTGCAACCAGGTCAAGCTCAATATACAGTATTGTTAAATGCCAAAGGCTGCATCTTAGACGACATTATTTTCTACTGCCAAGAACCAGACACCACCACTAGCGAAGAACGCGCCGTAATCATTGTCAACGCTGCCACTCGCATCCGAGATAAAGCTTGGATAGCATCCCATTTAGAATTGAGCGGTGTGAGTTTTACAGACATTTCCCCAGACAAAGTTTTAATCGCTATTCAAGGGCCGCAAGCTGTCAGTTATCTCCAGCCTTTAGTTGCAGACAACCTCACAGCAATTAAAGCCTTCGGTCACATAGAAACCAACCTATTGGGACAGCCAAGTTTTATCGCTAGAACTGGTTACACCGGCGAAGACGGCTTTGAAATAATGGTCGATGCAGAAGTAGGAAAAGAACTGTGGCAAACACTATTAACCGCTGGCGTTGTCCCCTGCGGTTTGGGTGCGAGAGATACCTTGCGTTTAGAAGCAGCAATGGCACTTTACGGTCAAGATATTGACGATAATACTACAGCTTTAGAAGCTGGATTAGGTTGGGTTGTTCACCTCGATACCAAAGGCGATTTTATTGGCCGCAAGGTTTTGGAACAGCAGAAAGCGAGTGGAGTTTCCAAGCGGTTAGTAGGGTTAGAAATGCAGGGGCGACACATTGCTCGTCACGGCTATCCGGTAATATTTGAAGGCGAAAAAGTAGGGGAAGTTACTAGCGGTACATTATCACCGACGTTAAATCGGGCGATCGCCCTTGCCTATGTTCCCACAAAATTCGCTAAAATCGGTCAGGAATTACAAGTCGAAATTCGCGGCAAAAACTATCCGGCTACTGTGGTGAAAAAACCATTTTATCGATCGCCCAACCGACCGAATTAAATTAAGTAAGTTAGGATTAATTCAGGGGCGGGCTAGAAGCCCAACCCCTACTCCCCACAAGAAAATGTATTTGTGCTTGTGGAACGGGCTTCTAGCCCGTTGCTCATATTGGTCGAGAAGATTCATCGACTAGCTTAGCAAATTTTCGCAAAGTTTCAAAATAGCGATCGCCCGCCACATCCATCAAATCATTATGACCAGCCCCCTCGACCCAAAAATTCAATTTCGGCTCCTTCGCGGCCGCAAACAACTGCTCTCCATGCCAAAAACGAACCACATCATCAGCCTTACCATGAATCACCAAAACAGGCGATCGAACTTTACCAATCTTATCAATATTCACAAACTTATCAAAAGGTAAAATCGGAATCCGCGTCAACACCCGAAAAGCCGAAACAAACGAACTTTCAACCACCAAACCACCGACAGATTGTCGCGAAGCCAAATCAATTGCCGGCCCACCCCCCACAGAACGCCCGTAAACAATAATTTGCTTTGCAGGTACTCCCAACTGTTGCGTTAAATAATTGTAAGCAGCATCAATATCACGATAAGTATTATACTCAGAAGGCTTTCCCTGACTGGTGCCGTAACCTTGATAATCATAGGCAAAGACAGCAAACCCGCTATCTCGAATCTCTCTGAGTACCCACAAAATCCCGTCCAAATCTTCCGCATTCCCGTGACTGTAAAGTATGGTATATTTAGCTTGCGGGTTAGGAAAATGAACAGCAGAAATTTTCATGCCATTATCTGAGCCAACTTTGATAACTTCCCTGCTATCACTCTGACTAGATGGGGGAGATTGAAAAATTAGCCCTTCTGAAAAAAAGCAAGCGTAAAAACACAAAAATGCGTAAATAAAAATTATAGAGCGCATAAGTCGTTTCCAAGAAAATTCTCCGAAAAGCAA
>DMYK01000192.1:1107-1861 GCA_003483675.1 Microcoleaceae cyanobacterium UBA11344 | reverse complement strand
GATACTTTGTTAATTGCGAGAAAAGACATGGCACTAGAATACCCCGATGACTTGAAATACCTAGACACCCACGAATACATCCGACTCGAAGGCGAAATTGCCACCATCGGCATCAGTGCCTTTGCCGTGAATCAACTAGGTGATATCGTATTTCTGGAATTGCCAGAAGTCGGTGCAAAGGTGGAAAAGGGCGAAACTTTCGGCACAGTCGAGTCAGTGAAAGCAGTTGAAGACTTAAAAGCGCCTGTTACCGGCACCGTCATCGAACGCAATGATGCCATTGTAGAGTCTCCAGAGAATTTGGCGGAAGACCCCTACGCCGACGGGTGGCTGTTGAAAGTGCGCGTTGACAATCCTAGCGAAGTCGATGACGCTTTTTCAGTCGAAGACTATCGCCTAATGGTGGAAGGGGAATAGGGAATAGGGGATGGGGCATGGGGATGGGGCCGAAAGCATTGGGCATTCGTAGCCATCTCTCCCACTCTCCCCTCTCCCCTCTTCCTTCTATCAGTTATATCAATTCCGGCTGCATCGGAATGATTTAACCGCAGAGAACGCAGAGAACGCAGAGGGAGATTCAGAGAGAGATGAGTAATTCCGCTGAAGAGAGGATTTGATATAAATCCGTTAAATCCGTTACAAAATCCGTTGCCGAACCTCCTCCTATCCGTTACATCCGTTAAATCCGTTACAAAATCCGTGGCCGAACTTCCTTCTTCCTTTGCAAAATGTTACCAAAAGTTTGGGCGGAGCG
>DMYK01000192.1:0-982 GCA_003483675.1 Microcoleaceae cyanobacterium UBA11344 | reverse complement strand
AAGGGCAAAGCGCAGCAATACCGGATGATCGACGAAATGATCCGCACAGCGCAATTTGTCCGAAACAAAACTCTTAGACACTGGATTGATAATCAAGGAGTTAAGTTGGTCGATCTATACAAACAATGCGCCATCATGGCGAAAGAGTTTGAATGGGCAGGAAAACTTAACTCAATGGCGCGTCAAGCTTCGGCTGAACGCGCCATTTTTGCTGTCCAACGTTTCTGCTCTAATTGCAAGGCTAAAAAGCCTGGAAAAAAGGGATATCCGCAATTCAAAAAGCAGACTCGTTCCGTAGAATACAAAACTTCAGGTTGGTCGCTTTCTACAGACAAAAGATGTCTCACTTTCACAGATGGCTTTGCCGCTGGAACCTTTAGGTTACTCGGTAGTAGAGATTTGCACTTCTACGCACCTGATGAAATTAAGCGAATCAGGGTAGTTCGTCGTGCCGATGGCTACTACGCTCAGTTTTGTATCAACGTGGAACGAACAGAGGAAGTAATTCCTACTGGTAAAGCTATTGGACTAGATGTGGGTTTAAACCATTTCTACACCGATAGTACCGGAGAAACAGTTTCTAATCCTCGACATCTCCGTAAAAGTGAAAAAGTTTTAAAGCGGTTACAGAAACGAGTTTCTCGGAAAAAGAAAGGTTCCAGTAATCGCAAAAAAGCAATCAATAAGTTAGGAAGGAAACANNACACCTAAAAGTCAGTAGGCAACCCATTCGACTACGCTCAGGGTAAACTCCAAGACTTCGCCATCAAGACGGCGTTGTGCGTAGTGAAATCTAGCGATTTTGTAGCCTAGGTCGAGCTTCAGGTGCGGAATATGGTGAAAAACCATAAGCTTGCAAAATCAATTAGCGATGCAGCTTGGTCACAGTTTGCTAAATGGTTGCAATATTTTGGAAAAGTGTACGGTAAAACGGTAATTGCTGTTGCTCCTCAGTATACTTCCCAAGATTGTTCAAGTTGTG
>DMYK01000193.1:496-4782 GCA_003483675.1 Microcoleaceae cyanobacterium UBA11344 | reverse complement strand
ACGCGAGCGGAATTCGCGGCAATGATTCGTTCTGTGAACAAGGCAAAAACCCGCGCTGCTGTAGGATTTGTGGATGTTCCATCGAATTTTTGGGCAAGGGGGGCGATCGCAGAAGCCTATGAAATGGGATGGATGTCTGGTTATCCCGGCAATGTTTTCAGGCCCTCACAGCAGATTCCTCGCGTTCAAGTTATAGTCGCTTTAAATAATGGGCTGGGCTATGAGCCTATTTGCAATTTTCAAGATGTTCTCAGCTACTATAATGATGCTGGGGAAATTCAAAACTATGCTCTCAAAAGTGTTGCTGCTGCTACGGAAAGACAGATGGTTGTCAGTTATCCTAATCCTAAATCTCTGAAGCCTAACCAGTCAGCAACGCGGGCTGAAGTAGCTGCTTTTATTTATCAAGTTTTAGTCAATACTAATCAAGCAAAAGCAATTAATTCTCCCTATATTGCCAAGGTTGATGTTAGCGAGACTGTAGCAGTGAAAATTCCTAGCGGTGCTCGTATCCTCGTCGAGTACACAAAAGACAAGATTCTGCTTGGCCCAAATGATAAGTCTCCGATTACGCTGACAGTGGCTGCGGATCTGGTGAGCAATGATGGTAAAGTGCTTGTACCGGAAGGCTCGAAAGTGAGCGGCGAATTGCGATCGACTTCTGGGGGCGTTCAGTTTGTAGCCCAGGAATTAAGCATACTCAATGGTAGCAGAGTACCTCTGAATGCTACTTCGCAACTGATTACTAAGAAGGAAACTGTGACTAAGGGTGTTAATGTTGGTAATCTGATTAAGAATACGGCTTTGGGTGCAGCAGCAGCCGCAGCGATCGCAGGTGTTACGGGCGATCGGGCGATCGCGACTGAAGAAGTGCTCGGTGGCGCTGGAATCGGGAGTTTGATCGGAGTGTTTTTGGGTAGAGATAAAGTCGATTTGTATGTTGTGAATCCCGACACCGATTTAGATTTGCAGTTGAATTCGGATTTGGTAGTTGGTACTACAAGCACCAGCATTTGTAGGGCTCGATAAAAAACAGAATCCCCACAAATCCCAGTAGTAAGGTGCAACCTAAGCACCCTACTTAACTCTTGTTCCCCCCTTTTTAAGGGGGGCTAGGGGGGATCGACGAGGACTTCAGTCCTCACTACAAACTTATTAATATAGAATAAATTAGCCCACAGCTTTTACCTGCATCCCAAACTTTCTCGCGTAGAAACCCCCGTTTTTTGATTGATTCCCTCTGCTTTTTCGCACAGGAGATTCACTTGATAAGCGTCGATAATCGCATCAGTAAAATCAGCACCAGAAATTGCCGCATTGTAAAACCGAGTTCGAGTCAAAATAGCCTCAGTAAAATTAGCATTTGTTAAATTAGCGCCATCAAATGTCACTCTATCTACCAAAGCACCGGAAAGGTTAGCACCGGACAAATTGGCATTGAGCAAAACTCCTTTAGTCAAAATTGCATTAGTTAAATCAGCACCTTGAAAATTTGTATGCCGCATCTCAGCAGCTACAAATGTTCCACCGGCTAAATCAGCATTAGAAAAATCGCGATGATCCAAATTAATGTTAGTGTAATTAACATTGGTTTTCGGCAAGGCAAATGCGGGAGTAGCGCTCAGCATCACCCACCCAAAAGCTATAACTAAAATTAAAATCAGGCTCAAAAAAATTCGGAATATACTTTTCATGCTCATGGGGAATTGGGAATTGGGAATGGGGAATGGGGAATTGGGCGAAGCGAAGCGGAGGGATTGTCACCAACAAATAACAACTAACCAATAACCAATAACAACTAACCAATAACAACTAACAACTGACTAATTAAATCGTTTTACCCAATCTTCGCCGATGCGAATTGTCAAGTCAGAAGCGATTTCACCGGTAGATGCTGCTTCAATCTTACCGTCGCCTAAGACTTTTTGAAGGCTCTTCGCGGCCTCTAAATCGCCTTGCTGTACAATAATTTGGCTTTGACGCTGCGAGTCCGGCCAATCCTGAACGACATATACATTATAAAACCCCTTTTTTCTGAGAAAGCTAGCAAGGGTTTTAGCAGTTTTTGGGTTGCTAGAAGCGTTTTGGACGGCTATTTTGAGTTGGCTGGGCAAAACAGACTGGCTGGGATTGCCAAATCGCCCTGGTGCAAAATCTAACAAGCCTTGCTTGAAGTATTGTGTCATAATTCGATCGCGCCCGATCGCATCTACAATCCAATAACTCCTCAAATCGTCTTCTTCTGAACTAGAACGTCCAGGCAACATCACCATTTTAAAATTATCTGGTTCTAATTGCAAACCAAAATTTGCCAGAGTCAATATTTCCTCAAATTTGAGATTTGTATCGACATATTTTTGCATCAATCGAATAATTTCCGGTAGCCGCACCACTACTGATGGACTTACAAGTCGGTTCCGAATAGCTTGAATTAAAGATTGCTGACGCCCAATGCGGCCGACATCTCCTAAACCGTCATTGCGAAATCGAGCAAATTGTTCTGCTTGTTCTCCGTTGAGAGTTTGCCATCCCTGCACTAAGTTGATTCTTAACTTTTGGGCACTATCTGTATAGGACATCGCGCGGGGTACAAATACTTCCACTTGGCCCAACAAATCGACTAATTCGCGAAACGCATCGGTGCTAATTCGCACATATCGATCGATTGTCACATTGTTCAGCATACTGCTGATCGATCGCGCCGCTAAAGCTGCTCCTCCTCTAGCATTTGCTTCGCCAATTTTGCTGAAAGCAACTCCGGGAATTTGGACTTTAGTATCTCGCGGCACCGAAAGCAAACTAATAGATTTATCTCTAGGATCGAGGTGCAATAAGAGTATTGTATCGCTACGACCGTCAAAACTTTTAGAGGAATTTGCCGCAACTTGTGGTACGCGGTCAACTCCCATGATTAAGATATTAACTGGCCGCGACAGGCGGTATCCAGAACGGGCGGGCTTGCTCTCCGGGAGCCCGGTAGCGTCTAGCACTCTAGTAATAATTTGCGGTTCCACGGGGGATAACAGGGCGGTAATTGCCCCGAGGGCTGCCACGATTGCTGCTGTGAGAAACAGCAAAAACAGCCCCAACATATACAGGGCTAATTTTGGCTTTTTTCTAGAGACTCGATCGACCGGTTTAAAAAAGCTTTTTTGAAAGATTGACAAGTTTTTCATTGACTGTTATGTTGATGGTTGAATTTGTTCGGCTTGGCAGTACAACTTGGGCGGTGCTTCGGTAAAATATTTGAACATAGCCGGACACAGCCAGCCTTCCATATTTTTCGATTCCCACCGGTACCAGTTGCCGCCATATTCTTCTTTCATAAACACCATTTCTGCTTGATATCCGGGAAAAGGTGTTGCTGAAAATAACAGTCGAAAACCTTTTTCGGCATTGGGAATGTCTGCGACAAGCGCGTCTATCATTTCGGGGACGCCCTGAACAAATGGTTCCCGCACAAGTCCGACTTTCTCGTCGTCAAAAACCCAGGTGTATTGTTCCCGATCGGGAAAAATTACCATGATTGCATTGGACATGAAATTTAGTTCCTTTAACTCTCGTGTTGGTTTTGCTAAAAAACCAGGCTTTATACATTATATTATGCAGCCTGCTATAATAATTGTGACATCCTCCCCCACCTCAAAATTGTATGACTGCAAGTAAAAGTTGCACTTATGTCTCTCCCGAAGACTATTTAGCAGGCGAGAAAGTCAGCCCAATCAAACATGAGTACAGACAAGGTGAAATTTATGCAATGGCAGGGGCAAGCAAAGCTCATGTTATTATTACCGGAAATGTGTGTGCACTGCTGAGAAATCATCTTCGGGGTACTGGCTGCATACCTTACATCGCAGACATGAAAGTTATGCTCGATACGTCAAATTTTTATTACTATCCCGATGTAGCGGTGAGTTGTGATGAACGGGACAAAAATGCTGCGGAAGATTTCATTCGCTACCCGCGCTTAATTGTGGAAGTTTTATCGCCGACAACAGCGGCTTTTGACAGAGGTGACAAGTTTGCAGATTACCGCAAGTGTGAAACTTTAGAAGAATATGTATTAATCAATCAAGAAAGAGTTGGTGTCGAGTGTTTTCGCCGGAATGCCGAGGGTTTGTGGGTGCTTCATCCTTACATTCCAGGGGAAGAAGTTGAGTTGGCTAGTGTTAATTTTAAATGTGCGATCGAGGCAATATATGAAGATGCCACACCAAATCTAGTTAATTATCAGTAATAGTTTTTTTTGTAAGGTGCGCAGTGCTACGAAACTACAGTAAGGTGCG
>DMYK01000193.1:0-301 GCA_003483675.1 Microcoleaceae cyanobacterium UBA11344 | reverse complement strand
AGTGCGCACCCTACGAAACTACAAACTTGTCTCGGGCACTCTTATTTTTTCTGGCTAGCTTTCCAAGTGCCGCCTTGTAAAAAGGATTATTTTTACTTACCGATTCCCAAGAGTTAAGAGATAGAAAAAAACACTGCCTCGACTCGTCGTACCGGGCGCGGTAGAGAGTCGAGGCAGATTGGGAACAGCGATCGCAATATTTAATTCTAATTGCTCTGGCCATTTTTAGTTAATTTCAAACAATGACGGATTCTTGAGGGCGGGCAAAAATCATTCTGCCTGCGGTTGTTTGCAAAGCGCT
>DMYK01000188.1 GCA_003483675.1 Microcoleaceae cyanobacterium UBA11344 | reverse complement strand
ATTAAGTTTCCCGCCGTTGCAAACTCAGGAGATGTCATCATTCCAGAGACGTACAAGCTGGGCATAATTACTAGATCCAAAATCAGGCTGCCGCTGAGCCAGAAAATTAATGCTACCATGACAATTGCTTGCCAGCGGGGTCTGGATTCTACTCTTGATGTAATAGCTGTCATAAAATTTCAAGCCTCTAAACCTTTTTTGGCCTCTTTTTTAGCTTAACCAATTTTTTGCTCAAATCGTGTTAAGTATTTTGAATTTAATGCTAACTTTTGTGTAATTGAGTAATAATTTTTATTGAAAGTGCCTAAATTACCATCTTGGTTTCCCCGTCTTCCACCTCAAGTTTGGATTCTCGCCGCCGGCAGATTCCTCTCCCAAAGCGGCACTGGTTTTACTTTATTTTACGCACCCATATATTTTGTCTCTCAAGTCGGTTTATCTGCTACTGCTGTGGGGCTTGGCTTGGGAAGCGGTTCGATTTCGGGCGTATTTGGTCGGATTTTGGGCGGTTCTTTTTGCGATTCTAAATTTTGGGGAAGGCGGCGAACTTTATTACTTTCGGCAATTATTTCTGCTGTGGCTTGTTTCATGCTGGCGGCTGCTAATGATTTCCCCAGCTTAGTTGCGGCGAATTTACTGATGGGTTTTGGTGTTGGTTTATATTGGCCCGCAACGGAAACTCTGGTGGCGGATTTAGGAGAGGGCGAACAGCGACAGGAGGCTTTTGCTTTGACGCGACTGGCTGATAATTTGGGTTTGCAGGTGGGGATTATTTTGGGCGGTTTTTTGATTGCGGTAACGGGGAATTATCGATCGCTCTTTATGATTGATGCTATCTCGTTTTTGATATTTTTTGCGGTAGTTTGGGGCGCGATATCAGAAACCTACAAACCATCTACTTCAGTGAATACAGGAAAAAACGGCAAGCAAAATGGTTGGATGGTGGCCCTGAGCGATCGCACTTTGCTAGTCTATGTTGTTGTAAATACTATGTTTACTTTATATATTGCCCAAATCCAAACCACTCTGCCGCTGTACTTTAGCAACTTTGTCTCGGTGGGTGCGTCGGGAAAAGGCTTTTCTACGGCTACAATTAGCGTTTTGTTTGCTTTTAGCACTTTTTTAACTGTGGCCTTGCAAATGCCGATTGCTAGGGCGCTGAGGCGGTTTTCTTGTCCGCGAGCTTTGATGATTTCTGCTTTGCTTTGGGGTCTGGGATTTATCTCGATCGGCTTGACAGGAATGGTTACAACTGGTAATCTGTTTTTAGCTGCTTTAGGCTTGTTCTTTTTGTCAGTTGCAACTGTTACTTACACTCCTTTTGCCTCTGGTTTGGTGGTGGAATTAGCCCCAGAGTCTTTGCGGGGCGTGTATTTGTCAATTAATTCTCAGTGTTGGGCGATCGGATATTTAATCGGGCCACCTTTGGGTGGTTGGGCTTTGGATCAAGGAAAGTTTGCAGCGAATAATTTTTGGTTGGGTTTGGCTGCGAGTGTTGGTGTTGCTATCTTGATTTTGCAGATTGTCGATCGCAGGTTAAAAAGTAGAATCTAATTATATCAAATAGAAGAAATGGTAATTGATATCAAATCCGTTGGCAATGGAGTAAGATTAAACGAACCGCGAGGCACGCGGACGCGAAGGAAGAGAAAGAAGAAGCTCCGGTTCTGACTTCGCGCTCTTCGTGTCTTCGCGGTTTAATCATTCCGATTAACTTATTTTCGCCGATCGCCCAATTTGCGATAGACTTCCCTCAAATCAACTTGATGGTGAGCTAAAGCAACCAAAGCGTGATAAAATAAATCCGCAACTTCCCCAGCTATTCCATCTTTGTCATCATCTTTACAAGCCATCACCACTTCCGCAGATTCTTCACCGATTTTCTTAAGAATCTTGTTGTCGCCACCGGCGAATAACTTACAAGTATAAGAAGTTTCGTTCGGGTTGTCGCGCCGATCGCAAATTACCGCAAACAATTGAGATAACATATCCCCCGGCGGCGCTACAATTTCCCCGTCAACTTGGTGAAAGCAACTTCTTTCTCCGGTATGACAAGCAATATCTCCCACTTGCTCAACTGTTACCAACAAAGCATCGCTATCGCAGTCATAGCGCAGCCCTTTGACATTTTGAAGGTGTCCCGAAGTCGCCCCTTTGTTCCACAATTCGGCGCGCGATCGACTCCAAAACCAAGTTTGTCCGGTTTCTAGGGTTTTTTGCAGCGACTCGCGATTCATCCATGCCATCATCAACACTGTACCATCCAAATAATCTTGGACGATCGCTGGTACTAAACCTCGATCGTCGTAACGAATCTTTTCTACTGGTATCGATCGGCTCAAACTAGATAAATCCGTAGCAGACATAATTTTATTTCAACTTTGTAATATACATTTACGCTTTCTTGTCGGATATTTTTTTTAATTAACCGCAGAGAGCGCAGAGGACGCAGAGTTAGAGAAGAGAGGAGATGGAGCAAGTGGTGGGCAAATTGTCAAGAACTATTTTACAAAATATTACACTTTCGGGCGATTCCCTACGGGATAGCTTCGCTTCACGGTCCTAGTACCACAAAGCCTGAAAAAATCAAAATAGTATTGCTACTCATTGGTTTGTATCCTAAAATCTACTAACATAGTTTCCTTGAATCGACCTAACCTTTATCTTGAAGTCGCTATTAAAGTATTCTACCAACAACAGACGTTCACTAAGGAGAAAACTTTGGTTTCCACAACCTTGAAAACTACCAAATCAGAAGAAATTTTTGCAGCGGCACAGAAATTGATGCCCGGTGGTGTCAGTTCCCCTGTCCGCGCCTTCAAATCTGTAGGCGGACAACCTATTGTATTCGATCGCGTCAAAGGAGCCTATATTTGGGATGTTGACGAAAACCAATACATCGACTATGTAGGCACTTGGGGCCCGGCCATCTGCGGCCACGCCCACCCTGAAGTCATCAAAGCTCTTCACGAATCTTTAGAAAAAGGTACCAGCTTCGGAGCACCCTCGCTCTTGGAAAATGTGCTCGCTGAAATGGTCATAGATGCCGTTCCCAGCATCGAAATGGTGCGATTTGTTAATTCCGGCACCGAAGCCTGCATGACCGTTTTACGCCTGATGCGAGCCTTCACCGGGCGCGACAAACTGATTAAGTTTGAAGGCTGCTATCACGGGCACGCTGATATGTTCTTGGTAAAAGCCGGTTCTGGTGTCGCCACTCTCGGCCTTCCTGACTCCCCTGGCGTACCCAAATCTGTTACCGCAAACACCCTCAATGCTCCCTACAATGACTTGGAAGCCGTAAAGGCTTTATTTGCCGAATACCCAGGCGAGATCGCAGGCGTAATTCTGGAGCCTGTTGTGGGTAATGCTGGATTTATTGTCCCGGATGCAGGTTTTCTCGAAGGTTTACGGGAAATTACTCAAGATAACGGTGCTTTGTTAGTTTTTGATGAAGTAATGACCGGTTTCCGCATCGCCTACGGCGGAGCTCAGGAAAGATTCGGTGTCACCCCGGATTTGACAACTCTGGGTAAAATTATCGGCGGCGGTTTGCCTGTCGGAGCTTACGGCGGACGACGCGATATTATGGGGATGGTGGCTCCTGCTGGGCCGATGTATCAAGCTGGTACGCTTTCGGGTAATCCTTTAGCTATGACTGCTGGAATTAAGACTTTGGAATTGTTGCAAAAACCTGGTACTTACGAACAGTTGGATAGGATTACGAAAAAACTGTCTCACGGTTTGTTGCAAATTGCTAAGGAAACTGGACACGCTGCTTGTGGTGGACAAATTAGCGGGATGTTTGGTTTGTTTTTTGCGGCCGGTCCGGTTCACAATTACGATGATGCGAAAAAGTCGGATGTGGCAAAGTTCGGCCGCTTTCACCGGGGAATGTTGGAGCACGGCATTTATCTGGCTCCTTCGCAGTTTGAGGCGGGATTTACTTCTTTGGCTCACACTGAGGAAGATGTCGATCGCACTTTGGCCGCTGCTCGTGAAGTGATGGCCAGCATTTAGTTCTGTTCGTAGTCAGGACTTTATATCATGTCCGGTTGATTAGCTGTCATTCTGAACGCAGTGCCTGAGCTCAGTTCCCATTCTTCCTAAAAAAAATCGTAGGGCCCGATCAACAGTGACCAGGCCCAATAATATGAGAACCGTAACTTTTCTAACAAACGAGATCTATGGACGATTGAGAACAATTAATTACTAGGGTGTACAACTTGTGCAGCTTTACTTTTAATCCGACATCACACACTAAGTCTGACTCGACTGCGTTTTGGCGTTACTGCTCGATCGGCAGTGTTACCACTATTCTAAGTTGTGTTCGGTTAATTTCGGCCGCTTTCGGAATCTAGACCGGAGACACCATGTCTATATCCGGGAAATGTGTTGATAACGTTGATAACTATGAGCGACCTCCTTTTTTTTTCTATCTAGGTGTCTACTATTAAGTTACCATGACCTTTCCGAACTGGCAAGCATAATTTGCAAAACTTGATAGGTCTTTACATTACTCATTATAATGATATAAATATCCACATAGATGTAAGTTATATTGCTGCTACGTCTTTACATACTTAATTGTTTTTGTCATGTCTATTTCTCCTCAGTTTCTGTGCGGTAGCCAAATTCGCGAAACATTCCTCGACTTTTACGCCCAGCGGGGACATAAAATCTTGCCGAGTGCTTCTTTGGTGCCCGAAGACCCGACAGTATTGCTGACGATCGCCGGAATGCTACCATTTAAACCAATATTTCTCGGACAGCGCACCGCCGCATCTCCCCGCGCCACCACATCCCAAAAGTGCATCCGCACCAATGATATCGAAAACGTTGGCCGCACCGCCCGTCACCACACATTTTTTGAGATGTTGGGTAACTTCAGCTTCGGGGATTACTTCAAGAAACAAGCCATCGCCTGGGCTTGGGAACTTTCCACCGAAGTCTTCGGTTTATCGGCGGAAAACTTAGTGGTTAGCGTCTTCCGCGAAGATGACGAAGCCTTTGCAATTTGGCGCGACGAAATCGGCATTCCGGGCGATCGCATCCAGCGCATGGGAGAAGACGACAACTTCTGGAATTCCGGCCCCACTGGGCCCTGCGGCCCCTGTTCGGAAATTTACTATGATTTTCACCCAGAAAGAGGCGAGGATATTGACCTAGAAGATGATACCAGGTTTATCGAATTTTACAACCTGGTATTCATGCAGTACAATAAAGATGCAGAGGGCAATTTAACACCGCTGCAAAATCAAAATATTGATACTGGAATGGGATTGGAACGGATGGCGCAAATCCTCCAGAAAGTCCCCAATAATTACGAAACAGATTTGATTTTTCCGATCCTCCAATCTGCTGCGGAAATGGCCGGGATTGATTATGCTAATAGCGATGAAAAAACCAAGGTTTCGCTAAAAGTAATTGGCGACCATATTCGGGCTGTCGTCCACATGATTGCTGATGAAATTCGGGCGTCGAATGTGGGGCGGGGCTACATTTTGCGTCGGTTGATTCGCCGGGTGGTGCGCCACGGGCGGCTGATTGGAATTGAAGGGGAATTTACGGTGCGGGTGGCCGAAAGTGCGATCGCCCTTTCCGAGAGTGTGTATCCGAACGTGCGCCAGCGGGAAGCAGCAATTAAAGCTGAATTAGCAAGGGAAGAATCGCAGTTTCTCAAAACTTTGGAACGGGGCGAAAAACTGCTGTCAGAAATTGTCGATCGCACAAAACAGCAAGAAAACCAACAAATCAGCGGCCCCGATGCTTTCACCCTTTACGATACCTACGGTTTCCCCTTAGAATTGACACAAGAAATTGCCGAAGAACAGGGAATTACTGTCGATTTGCTGGGTTTTGAAGCGCAGATGAAAGAGCAGCAACTTCGCGGGAAAGAAGGGCGCGAAACTATTGATTTAACCGTCCAGGGTTCTTTGGATAAATTGGCTGAAAGTATCCAGGTAACAGAGTTTGTTGGTTATGGGGAATTATCGAGTTTAGCTAAGGTGGAAGTTATCTTAGTAGACGGCAAATCTGTTACAGAAGCAGCCGCTGGAACCGAGGTACAAGTTGTNNCGCACGCCGTTTTATGCAGAATCCGGGGGACAAATTGGGGATAAGGGTTATTTTAACCGCATCGGCGCAGAGGGCGCAGAGGGAGAAAATGCAGAGAGTTTGTTGGTGAGGGTTGATGATGTGAAAAAGGAGTCGGGTTTCTTCGTGCATTTCGGGATTGTGGAACGGGGAATGCTGAAAATTGGCGAAAATGTGACTGCACAAATTGACAATAGCGGCCGTCGCAGAGTTCAGGCTAATCACACAGCAACTCATTTACTCCAAGCAGCTTTGCGGCAAATTGTAGACGCTTCTATTTCTCAAGCTGGTTCTCTGGTATCCTTTGACAGATTGCGATTTGATTTCAATTCTCCCAGGGCGGTGACAGCGGCAGAGTTGGAGCAAATTGAACATCAAATTAATAACTGGATTGCGGAAGCCCACGTTGCTGAAATTGCCGAAATGCCGATCGCCCAAGCGAGAGAAAAAGGCGCAATCGCCATGTTTGGCGAGAAATACGGCGATGTCGTGCGAGTGATTGATTTCCCCGGCGTTTCGATGGAATTGTGCGGCGGTACCCACGTCAGCAACACCGCAGAAATCGGGCTATTTAAGATAGTTTCCGAAGCGGGGGTAGCATCGGGAATTCGCAGGATAGAAGCAGTTTCCGGTCAAGCTGTGTTAGACTATTTGAATGTGCGGGATAAGGTGGTGCGAGATTTGGGCGATCGATTTAAAGCAAAACCCGAAGAATTGCCAAATCGCATCACTAATTTGCAGAACGAATTGAAGGATACTCAGAAACAATTGGCTGCTTTGAAGTCGGAATTGGCGATCGCTAAATCTGACCAATTGCTAGCACAAGCTGAGTCTATTGGCTCCTTCAAAATCATCATAGCCGAATTGGGAGATGTGGATACAGAAGCACTGAAAACTGCGGCGGAAAGGTTGCAGCAAAAATTAGGAAATAGTGCTGTAGTTTTAGCATCAATTCCCGAACCAGACAAAGTAAGTTTGGTAGCAGCTTTTAGTCCAGAAGTCAA
>DMYK01000583.1:2902-4421 GCA_003483675.1 Microcoleaceae cyanobacterium UBA11344 | reverse complement strand
GGTGCGCAGTGCGCACCCTACAAATATAGTCTGTGCGTAACTCCTAGTCGTAGGTGCGCAGTGCGCACCCTACAAATATAGTCTGTGCGTCCAGGACTAATTGATTTCCTCCATCAATCTTTCCTCTCAATAATTAACGTCATATGAGTAACCAATGCGCCGATCGCTCCTACTGCTGCAATGACTGGAAACAATGCCGCACCGATGACTCCCCCGACTACTCCCACCGTTAGAGGAACTTCTATCAGTGTTCTTCCCTCTTCATTTTTGAGAATGATGCGGCGGATATTGCCTTCGTGAATCAGTTCTTTAACCTTAGCAACCAAATCTTCGCCGTTAATCTTCAACTCCTCAACACTGATTTTGTCTTGAGGAGCAACAGGATTTTCTCCATCAGCAACTTCAACTTCAACCCCACTAACTTTTTGGGCCGAAACTTTTGCACCGGAGGGCATTGATTCGAGTTCTCTTTCGCCGACTTTTTCTTGTTCGCGCTCTGTGTATGCGTCCATTTTTTACTCTCCCTTTAGGTAAAAGTATTTTTTTAAAGAATGCTTTAGAAAGATAACACGCAATTTCTTTTCAAGGCATCTTTCTTTTGGGTGATCTTGCAGACGATGGGAAGAAAAAAGAAACTCTCTCTCCCAGTCTCCCAGTCTCCCATCTCCCCTTGTACCAATACCTAACTGTCTACCGATCGCCCTTTTTTCCCCCCACCCTTGAAAAGCCTCCGCTCCAGACAGACAAAGGATTAGAGGTAGGTTCACACTCCTGAGTGCTTCAGACTCAGCGGCTGTGCAATTTGAAATAGTGACATTTTACTGAAAGTGCGATCGAGCCACGGTTAATACACTTAACATAACACATCTAGTTCGGCAAAGCGCACATGGAAATCGTCTCTTTCTTCCCTCAAATTAGACTTAAATCAAACTCTGTTCCATTCCAAAAAAAAATCGCCCCTCCTGAAATTCCCCCCATCAATATCCTAGAATTTTTAATGAGAATTGCGTAAAAACAAAACAGGGAGGAGAAGTAATAATGATTGAAATTTTATCAGAACAAAACCAACTTCCTCAAGTTAAGGTTGGGGACAAACCAGGTAAAATCCCACAATTTATTTCTGCTTCTCCTTTCCGATCAGTGTCTGATTTGCCCAGGACTGATTTGGAAGATCAAGTAGTTTGAGATCGACAAAAAACTTGTCTGATTCCTGATTCCTGATTCAAAATCGGCAAACCAACTTCCACAGAGGATGACTCGGCCCCTGTTGGCGAATCCGGCGCACTTGTTGTTCCAAACCCTGTTTTTCCCGCAGTGGTAATCCTCGCACAATATTACGACTTTGCCAAGTTAACACTCCTAAAGTCATTCCCAGACACAAACCCAAACCGAGAGTCGGCCACAGGTGAAAAGATAAACCGTAACGCACCGCGGCCCAAGTAAAGTTTTCTATCCACAAAGCAATTTCATCGCGCAAACCCCAAATGCTGAAAGAACCGATGCTAATCCACAAAAATAT
>DMYK01000583.1:0-2726 GCA_003483675.1 Microcoleaceae cyanobacterium UBA11344 | reverse complement strand
CTTCTACAGGAACGGGGATAGAGTGGCCCGTGCGACTGCGCCACCAAGCTAGCAGCGTACTAGCAATGAAAATACTCGAATACGCACCAGCAATAAAACCGACAATCAAAGCTAAAGCAAAGTATTTGAGTGTTTCGCCACCAAACAAAAAGATGGAAAACAGTGTCAGCAGCGTAGTCATCGTCGTGTTAATTGACCTTCCCAGGGTCTGCATCACAGCATCATCGACAACTTGGTCGATCGACATACCCGGATTTAGCTTAATTACTTCGCGCACGCGATCGTAAATTACCACTGTATCGTTAACAGAAAAACCGATGATTGTCAAGATAGCAACCACAAATAAACTGTCAACTTCCACCCCTAGAACTAAACCCAAAAAGGAGAAAATACCAACAGTAATAAACACGTCGTGAAACAGAGCAACAAAAGCAAAAAAGGCATAATCTAACTGAAATCGGAATGTCAGATAAACAGTAATGCCAGCAAAGGAAAGCAATATAGCCAACAATCCCGAAGTAAATAATTGTTTACCGAGGGTAGGCCCTACCGTATCAATTTGAGTAGATTTAGGAGCAAAAGCGCCTATTTTATCGCTCAAAGCTGTTTGCAACTTAGTCCGCTTTTCGACATCCAAAGTTTTCGTTCGTAGCGATAAACCCCGCTGTTCTTTGCCGATAACTTGAATGCTGCTGCCGGCCAAACCTTGGGTGTCCAGCACTTCGCGGACAACAGCAAGATCGATGGGTTTACAATTTTCCGGTTTCGTGCAGTCGAGCTCAAATTGCAGCCTAGTGCCGCCGATAAAGTCCAAACTAGGGCGCAGCGGCGCGCGGATGTTGGGACTTGTCCAAGAAATCGCCATCGACGCTATACCTGCGAGGATGATAGCAGCGGAAAGGCTCCACCAGATCGATCGCTGTTTGATCACACTGAATTTCATAAATTAATGGGAATTGGGCATTGGGCATTGGGCATTGGGCATTGGGCATTGGGCATTGGGCATTGGGCATTGGTAGTAGCGGTAAGGTGCGTACTGTGCACCCTACAAATAGAGTTTATGCGTCTATTACCGATGACCCATTACCCATTACCAATTACCCATTAACTATTAGCAGTTTTCGACAAATTAGGACAGAACAACTGCGGTTTCCGCAACGCTGGAAAACTCAACACTACGAACAGCAGAGTGCGGCTGCAAGTAAGAGCAGTAAACATACTCACTGCCACGCCCAAGGCCAGCGTTACAGCAAACCCTTTAACTAAACCAGCACCCAGCCAGAAGAGCGCAGCACAAGCAATAACCGTTGTGACGTTGCCGTCTAAAATGCTAGAAAAAGCTCGGTAAAAACCCGATTCGACCGATCGATAAAGGGTTTTTCCCGCCCGCAATTCTTCCCGCGTGCGCTCAAAAATCAGCACGTTCGCATCAACAGCCATGCCGATGCTGAGCACAAAACCAGCAATTCCCGGCAGGGTTAAAGTTACTCCCAAGAGTACGAAAGCAGCCCAAGTTAGCAAAGCATAAATTAACAGAGCAATATCTGCAATTACGCCTGGTAGTCTGTAATAGGCAATCATGAAAATCAAGACTAAAACTAAACCGCCGAACCCTGCGGTGATACTGCTTTGAATGCTGTCTCTACCCAAACTAGCGCCGATAGTTCTGTTTTCAATAATTTCTACCGGCACCGGCAAAGCACCACCACGCAATTGCACGGCTAAATCGTTAGCTTCTTGCGTTGTAAAGCGGCCTTGAATTACGGCATTACCGCCAGTAATTCCTGTCTGAGCAAATTCCACACCAACTACAGGAGAACTAATCATTCTTTCGTCTAGAAAAATGCCGAGAGTCCGTCCCGTTCCTGCTAAATTTTTAGTAAGTTGGGCAAATAGTTCGCCTCCTTTGGTGTCGAAACGGAGAGCGACATTCCATTCATTACCAGNNGGGTTCAGCTAGAGCGTTTTTGAGGTTTTCGCCGCCGAGCCCGGTGCTTTTGTAGAGTTGGCCGATCGCCTCATTACTTCTTTTCAAAGCAGCCTGATTTTCATTAAATGCTGCCTCATTCGGGCTAATTTTCAATTCTGCTTGTTTGGCCAGCAATTCCTGCTGCAACTGTCTTTCTATGTCTAATTGCGCTTCAGTTCCCGGCAATTGTTCTCGAAAGTCTAGCTTGGCCGTGCCACCCAAAACTCTTTCTGCTTGCTGCGGGTCATTTACTCCCGGCAATTGCACGAGAATTTGGTCTTCTCCTACCGTTTGCACTAATGCTTCGGAAACGCCCAAACCGTTAACGCGGTTTTCGACAATCCGCCGCACTGCTTCTAACATTCCCGGGTCAATTTTGGGAATTGTGGGGGTAGTTTTTACCTGAATTGTGAGTTGTGACCCTCCTTGTAAGTCTAATCCTAGCCGCGTGGGAATTGTTACTATTACAGTAATAGCGGCTATGATTAAAACAAAAATTAGGGCTAATACTGATTGCTGTTTTTGCATACTTAATTATTAGTCATTGGTTATTAGTTATTGGTCATTGGTCATTAGTCATTGGTCATTGGTCAGTCCTGATTCTTTATTTATTAGTTATTCAATAACCAACCACAAATAACCAACAACAAGTAACCAACAACAAATAACAAATAACCAATACCTATTTATACTCGCAAGTCTACCATCTTTTGGACTGCTTCGACAATTTGAGGTGGCTGTACAATTGTCAGTCTTT
>DMYK01000586.1:3357-3568 GCA_003483675.1 Microcoleaceae cyanobacterium UBA11344 | reverse complement strand
GTAATTGATAACTGGTAATGGTTGATCGGTAATTGGTGATGGGTCGATCGCAGGCTGGTGGAATTGACAATCTTGCCTGATTCCTGCTGCCTGCTATTTTTTGCCATTACCTGTTACCCATTCACCGCTACCAACTTATCGGCGTTTCAGTTGATTCCGAATTGCCTGCGTTACCGTTTGAATTACTCTAACACGAGCATAATACTTGTTA
>DMYK01000586.1:667-3320 GCA_003483675.1 Microcoleaceae cyanobacterium UBA11344 | reverse complement strand
GACTTCATAAAAATTCCACTTTTCCCGATTCCGCCAATCTTCCCCAGTGAGTTTGTATTGTTTGAATGAATTATTTTGCCGCTCTGTAAATCGCTTTAGTTGCTCGTCGGGGCCGATGTGAAGCCACAATTTTACTAAGACGCAACCCGCACTGGTAAGTTGCTCCTCAAATTCGTTGATTTCTTGGTAAGCTCGGCGCCATTCGAGTTCGGTGGCAAATCCTTCGACTCGCTCGACTAGCACTCTACCATACCAACTCCGATCGCAAATGCTAATTTTGCCCGCAGTTGGCAACTTCCGCCAGAATCGCCACAGGTATTGATGTGCTTTTTCTTCGTCTGTGGGAACTCCAAAAGCGTTGACGACGTAACTACGGGGGTCTAGGATGTCCGTCAAGCGTTTGATGGCTCCTCCTTTGCCGGCGGCATCCCAGCCTTCAAACAACACTAACACGGGCATTTGGTGTTCGTAGATGCTCTGTTGCAGTTTGCTAAAACGGGTTTGTTCTTCGCGAAGTTGTTGTTTGTACTCCTCTGGGGACAGGGATGCAGTTAAATCCACTTGGGCGAGCAAGTCTGGTTCAGTAGGTTGTAAGTGTTCTTGATGCGGCAATTGTATCGGTGCTGATTGTATTGTTCGTCTGTCTAAGGCTTCTGTAATTATGGCTGCCATTTGTGTTAAAACTTTGACTCTCGCCCAACGTTGACAGTCGCCTTCTACTAAGGTCCAGGGTGCGGGCCCAGTGCCGGTTTGGGTAACCATTTCTTCAGCAAAAGTTTTGTATTCTGCGTAATTTTTGGCTTGTTTCCAGTCTTCGGGCCGCAATCGCCAAGCTTGTAAGCTGTCGGCTTCTAGTTTTTTGAGCCGGTACTTGAGTTCTTTTTTGCTGAGGTGAATCCAAAATTTGGCAATTGCAGCACCATCATCTACCATCTGGCGCTCGAAGGAGTTGATTTGTCTGATGACTGTGGGTACTTGAGCGTCAGAGACTTGATCGAACAATCGGTCTTCTAGAACATGAGTGTACCAACTGTGGTAGAAAAAACCAATGTGGCCGTGGGCGGGGAGTTTCTGCCAAAACCGCCACAGGAAAGGATAGCCCAGCTCTTCGGCTGACGGCGGCCAAATCGGGTGTACCGTAAAGCCTCGCGGGTCCATGTACCCTACCATTTGTTTGACCAGGGCGCCTTTGCCGGCGGCGGCCCAACCTTCGAGGACAATGATTACAGGCAATTTGTTTTCCCGACAAGCCAGTTGGAGCGATCGCAACTGCTGCATTAAAACTTCTATCTTGGCATCGTAGGTTTCTTTATCGATGGAAATATCTAAATCGAGGTTGTCAAGCATCTTTACCTTCTACAAATCATACAATCTAGTTTAACGTTAGTTTAACGTTAGTATAAATTCCATCCTTAATTCAGGCTGGCACTGCGAAGGAAACTATAGCGATCACTCAGAGCAAGTGCGATCGCTCCAGCCCTCAAATGCCAGCCTCATTAATACTAGCAAGATTCCCTTGAACTTAAACTTGCCAAAAAAGACCGCTCAGGTTATAATTAAAATAGGAAACTTTTAAATAAGTTCAACTTCTCACCTCACCCGATCGGGCGAGTTAACAGGAGAAGCAAAAAATCCCTAAAGGATTTATTGTAAAACAGAGCAAAAGTAAAAATCCAATACCCAGTGGGGGTGAAAACTTCTTTACTTAGCTGTAGAAACTTTATTCAAACAATAGTTACTTAAGCACCAGGCTTGGTAACGAAAGAGAGCGCGGCCCATCGACATCCAGCCATAAACTCAAATACAAAACTAGCCCAAAAGGGCAAACTAATTTTTATGATTGCGCTATGAGATAAAACCTGAAAGCCTGGGTGATATAAACAGGTTTCTGAGTTTTATCGACACCAAAATACATCCATATTACATCCGCGTTTATCCGCGTTCATCTGCGGTTAAAAATCAAAAACTCGGATTTTTGCAAGAAATCTACTGTACTTGTTTGTCAATATCCACTAATAGGAACATTCCGAATTTACGGATTGCAAGTTTTTTATGACTACCTTGAAAATGCGCTCCTACAGGGGCGAAACTGACTGGTGCGCGATCGCAAATTTAATCGACGCTTGCGAAACAGTCGATCGACTCGGCGAAGAAGTCTCAGCAACGGAACTGAAGCTAATACTTGATGCACCAAAACTCGACCAATCCCGCGACGTGCAATTGTGGGAAGATGGGAACTACAAACTCATCGGTTTGGCACTGTTAGATATGCCCGATTCGCTGGATGAAATAGACGCTTGTCTCTGGTTTTACGTGCATCCAAATGTCCGTGGCGAAAGCTTAGAAAAAGACATAATTCAATGGGGAGAAAAGCGGCTGCGCGAAGTAGGAAAATCACGGAATTTGCCAGCCAAATTGCGTACCTACAGCCGCGATGACAAAACCAATGAAATCATGTTATTGGAAAAACAGGGCTTTGTAGTCGATCGCTACTTTTGGACAATGGCGCGATCGCTCGCCGATCCCATTCCTACACCGGAATTCCCCGCTGATTTTGCACTGACACACGTATCGGGAGAAAAAGACATCCAACCGTGGGTAGAGATGTTCAACCAGTCATTTATCGATCACTGGAATCACCACGATTTAACTG
>DMYK01000586.1:265-637 GCA_003483675.1 Microcoleaceae cyanobacterium UBA11344 | reverse complement strand
ATTGCTATTTCGGGCGATCGCAAATTTGCAGCTTTCTGCGACTGTCAAATCAAACCCCAAAAAAACCCCAGCAGCGACACAAAAGACGGCTGGATTGAATTATTGGGTACCCGGCGTGACTTTCGGAAAATGGGATTAGGAAAAGCCATGCTACTAGCGGGCTTGCACCGGTTAAAAGCAGCGGGTGCTAATATAGCTAAACTCAGCGTCGATGCTGACAGTTTGACAGGTGCAACAAAGCTTTACAAATCAGTAGGTTTCCGCCCGATGGAAACTTGGATAGAGTGGGCTAAGATAGTTTAATAGGACTTACACCTTAACAACCTCATTATATCATTCTGACTCATTATGTCATTCTGAGCTCAGCGAAGA
>DMYK01000586.1:0-241 GCA_003483675.1 Microcoleaceae cyanobacterium UBA11344 | reverse complement strand
AGCGAAGAATCTCTGTAGCTGTCATTCTGAGGAAGTAGTTGTCATTCTGAGCGCAGTTATTTGTCATTCTGAGGAAGTAGTTGTCATTCTGAGGAAGTAGTTGTCATTCTGAGCGCAGTTATTTGTCATTCTGAATACAATTCTTTGTCATTCTGAGCTCAGCGAAGAATCTCTGTAGTTGTCATTCTGAGGAAGTAGTTGTCATTCTGAGGAAGTAGTTGTCATTCTGAGCTCAGCGAAG
>DMYK01000442.1:4426-6457 GCA_003483675.1 Microcoleaceae cyanobacterium UBA11344 | reverse complement strand
GTCGCCTGAGAAATAGTTTCTCCCAAACCATCTGTAGCAATTATTCGACCTTTAAACTGCACGTATTCGCTGACAATACTGGCATTCCAAGCACCGCCAACAGCGGTAATAATTCCTGTAATTAAATAGGGAAATATTCCTGGTAAAATCAAGCTTTTCCACCGCTGAACTAGGGAAAGTTTATAAACTTGTGCAGCTTCAAATAACTCCGAAGGTATCGCTTGAGCGCCGGCGATCACATTAAACAGCAAATACCACATAGTACCCAACATCATCAACGCCACTGAACCAATTTGCAAGCCGCCTCCAGCCTGAATTAAAGCTAGCAATAATACTGGGAATAAAGCCGTTGCTGGTACTGAAGCAGCTATTTGTACCAAGGGTTGCAAAATCTGAGCCAAACGCGGATTTCGACCGATCGCCACTCCGACTGGTACTGTCCACAACAGCGATAAAAATAGGGCGCAAATGACTCGCAAAGCTGTGAGAATTGCACCTCCTATGACTTTTTGCCAGTCGGACAAACTCAGCTTTCCCAGCAACAGCACTGCTTCCCAAGTTCCCCAAAGTACAATGACGGCAAACCCGCTGACAAATATCCAATTAATCCAATTTCCGATGCGACTTTTTTCTTGGGGATTTCTTGGTAAATTAGCGGGTGCAAAAGCTCTGACTAAACCGCGATCGAAACTGTCGCCGATCGGCGAAATGCGCGACTTCAACACCCGCAGCGTCGCCGATCGCCTGAAAAAATCCAAAACATTTGACTGAGGTACATTCGCAGCTTCCACAGCTTGATATTTAAACTTTTCTACCCAAGCAATCAAAGGCTGCCACACAAAAAAGTCAATGGCTATAATCACACCGATTAAGACTCCTAAACCCCAGCCGATCGCGCCAAAATTTCCTTCATTAGCGGCCTTACCTAAATAGGAACCAAGTCCCGGCAGTTGAAAGTTTTTGTCACCCAAAGTAAAAGACTCGATCGCAATCAAAAAGAACCAACCGCCAGCCACTGACATGACGCTATTCCACACCAGTCCGATCGCACCAGCCGGCAACTCTAACGTCCAAAACTGCTGCCAAGCATTGAGTCGGTAAACTTGAGCAGCTTCCTTCAATTCTTGCGGAATGCCACTCAGCGACTGATAGAAACTAAAGGTCAGATTCCAAGTCATCCCAGTAAATATGAGGATAACTGATGCTATTTCTACGCCGATTCTTTGACCGGGAAATAAAGTAATTAGCGCTAAAACTACTCCCGGCAAAAAAGATAAAACCGGAATTGACTGCAAAATATCTAATAAGGGAATTAAAATTTTTGCAGCGAGGGGATAGCGGTAAGCAGAATAAGCATAAACTAGGGTAAACAAGAGCGATAAAAAATAGGCTACTGCCATACGTAAAAGAGTCTGGGCTGTATATATTGGCAAGACACTTAGTGTTGTCTCAATTTTGAAATTAGGGTTGTAGTCACCAGTGAATTGGGATGCTGTTTGGACAATTACTAAAATTAGAGACAAAATTGCTAGAATTAGCAAGCCATCTTGCCAAGTCCAAGTCGATCTTTCTAAGGTTTTATTGGCGGGTGTTAGAGGTCTGGTCATAAGAATTACTCAACTTTATCTTCGGATTCTAAGAAAATTTCGCCGCCCGGTTCATCATAACTGTATAACTCCGCATAGCGACCCCAGTCAATAGCAGTTTTCAATTGCCGCATTGCTTCTTGGGGGCTAAAGTGGGCTTCCAGAATATCCAGAATCAATTCTTCAGAAATACGTTGATTTCGCTTGGCTTGAAGCATTCGAGAAATCTGCTGTACTAGGCGAATATTGCTAAGAATTTGGGTGCGAACAATTTGTTTGCGCTGATCAATTCCACCGGCAATGAACTGAAGACCAACAGGAGTGAGGAGGAGGTCGCCTTCTTGAATTGCCAAAAAATCCATTATTTTTGCGGCTTCAACGATCGGCAAAATGTCGTCAACCTCTAACATTAATTCTTGGCCAAGCCGATAGAGGTCTTTCTCCT